>DAIUBZ010000226.1:0-3567 GCA_036846445.1 Sphingopyxis sp.
GATGACAGCAAGGTCATTCGCAAGGTCGCCCGGCACATGATGGAGCAATTGGGCTTTGCCGTCACCGAGGCGGAGCATGGCCAGATTGCGCTGGACCAATGCCGCATTGCCGTGCCCGATCTGGTGCTGCTCGACTGGAATATGCCGGTGATGAATGGCATTGAATTTCTGGGCGCGCTGAATGGGTTTGATTTTGGCGACCATCCCCGGCCCCAGATCATGTTTTGCACCACCGAAAACAGCGTGGCCCATATCCGCGCCGCGATCGAGGCGGGGGCCGACGAATATATCATGAAGCCATTTGATCTTGAGACCATGCAAAGCAAGCTGGCGCTGATCGGGTTTGAATAGCGCCGCCATGGTCCCATCCACTGCCCTGACCCGCCACGCGCCCGGGCTGGCCGATGCGCCCTGCCGGGTCATGCTGGTTGACGACAGCGCGGTGGTGCGCAGCATATTGGAACGGATCGTCGGCGATATGCCCGCCGCCACCATTGCCGCGTCGGCGGCGTCGGCGGCGGCAGCGATTGACGCGCTGGCCACCACGCCGGTGGATGTGATCGTTCTGGACATTGAAATGCCGGGGATGAACGGGCTGGCGGCGCTACCTCATCTGCTCCGCATGGCGCCGGCGGCACGGGTGCTGATCCTCTCGTCCAACTGTGCCGCCGACGGCCCGGCGGCGGTGGAGGCGCTGGCGCTGGGGGCCAGCGACACGCTGTGCAAGCCGGGACGCGGCAGCTTTGCCGGAACATTCAGCACGGTGCTGCGCGAGCGGGTGATGGCCCTGGCCCCGGCCCCGGCCCCGGCCCCGGGCGTGGAGCCGAGGGCGCGCGCGCGGGGGGCGGCGGCGCGGCCCGCGCCGGTGGCGGTTCCCGAACCGTCGCCCGCCGCGCGGCCCGTGCTGCCCGCTCAACCCGCTTGTGTGGCGGTGGCGGCGTCCACAGGCGGCATTCCCGCCTTTGCGGCGCTGTTGGCCGCCATGGGCGAGGGGGTGGCCGCGCCAATTTTGCTGACCCAGCATCTGCCCGCCGCGTTCATCCCCTATTATGCCCAGCAACTGGCCGGGCTGACCCGGCGCCGGGTGGTGGTGGCGGCCAACGGCATGCGGCTGGCACCCGGGCATGTCTATCTGGCCCCCGGCACCGGCCATTTGACTGTGGTGCCCGGCGACGCTGCTCCGGCAATATCGATTGACACCGCGCCAGCGGCCAGCGGCTGCCTGCCCTCGGCGGACCCGATGTTTGCCGCCGTGGCCCGGGTCTATGGCCGGACGGCGGTGGGGGTGATCCTCAGCGGCATGGGCCGCGACGGCGCGGATGGCGCGGCATTGCTGTGGGCCAGCGAGGCGCGGATATTCGCGCAGGACGCCGCAACCAGTGTGGTGTGGGGCATGCCCGGCGCGGCGGTGCGCGGCGGCGCGGTGACGGCGGTGCTGCCGCCGGCCCAGATTGGCGAAGTTCTGGCGGCGGCTGTGCATCAGCCGGGGGTGCGGCCATGAGCGGCGGCCCGGAATTGGCCGCGCTGCGCGTGCTGACCGCGCTGCTGAAGGCCCGCACCGGCCAGACGCTGCGCGCTGACCGACTTTGGCGGATTGAACTGTCGCTGCGCCCGGTGCTTCAGCGCCATGGCCTTGCCGATCTGGCCGCGCTGGTTCCGGCGCTGGCAAGTGTCCCCAACCCGGCGCTGCTGAGCGATGTGATCGCGGCAATGCTGAACAACGAGACATTTTTCTTCCGCGAACATGGCGTGTTCGACATGGTGAGCGGCGACATGCTGGAGCAAATCCGCGCGGCCAAGGCGGCCACCCGCACCATCACCATCTGGCACTGCGGCGTGTCCACGGGTCAGGAAGCCTATAGCACCGCGATGGGCTTTGCCGAGGACCCTGAGCGCTGGTCGGGCTGGCGGGTGCATATCATCGGCACCGACGTCAGCGAGACCGCGATCAACCGGGCGCGGGTCGGCATTTATTCGCAGTTTGAGGTCCAGCGCGGGCTGGCGGCATCGCGGCTGGTGCGTTGGTTCGACAAAGTGCCTGATGGCTGGCTGGTCAACGGCAATTTGCGCCGCCGCGTGGATTTTTCGGTCCAGAATTTTCTGGAAGACGCCCCGCCGCTGCCCGAAGCCGCGGACATCATCATGTGCCGCAATGTCCTGTTGTATTTTGACGCTGACACCAGGCGGCAAGCCTTTGCCAAATTGGCCGCGGCCTGTGCCCCCCATGGCTTTCTGGTGCTGGGTGCGGGCGAAACCGTGATGGGCCAGACCGATGATTTCGTCATCAGCCCGCGCTGCCGGGGCTTTTACGAGCGGCCAAAACCGGCCCGCGCAGCGGCGTGAAGGCTTGCAAATCCCCCCCGGCTGCCGCAATCTAACCGGCGTGGGACGGCGGTGATTGCACTGCCGCCGGGAATGGGTGGCAATGACCGAGATGATTGACCGCTGGTCGCCGAATTTCGACGACCGGGCCCTGCCGATTTCGATGATTGTCCTGCATTATACCGGGATGACCTCGGCTGAGGGCGCGATTGACTGGCTGGCCAATCCCGCCTCGCGCGTGTCGAGCCATTATGTCGTTGCCGACGATGGCCAGATTGTCCGCATGGTGCCGGAGGAGCAACGGGCATGGCACGCCGGGGCGTCGCATTGGCGCGGGGTCCGCGACATCAATTCGGCCAGCATCGGGATTGAAATCACCAATCCCGGCCATGAACATGGCTATGTCCCCTTTCCCGACGCCCAGATCGCCAGCGTGATCGGCCTGGTCCACGGGATCAAGGACCGTTATGGCATCACCCGGGGCAATGTCGTCGGCCACAGCGATATCGCGCCGCGCCGCAAACAGGATCCCGGCGAATTGTTCCCGTGGGAGGAATTTGCCCGCCGCCGTCTTGCCCTGCCGCGCCCGACCCGGCGGCTGACCGATCCGCTCTGGACCGATGGCGGCTTTTTGTTGGCGCTGGAACGGTTCGGCTATGATGTCACCGATGGCTTTGCCGCCACCGTGGCGTTTCAGCGGCGGTTCCGGCCCAATTTGATCGACGGCACGATTGATGGCGAAACCCGCGCGATCTTGCTGGCGCTGTTGTTGCCGCAGCCGGAGGGTGACTAGGCCCGCAACAGCTGTTAGGGATGGCCCCGCCAGAGGGTCAGGCGATCGCCGCTGCGCGCATGGAAATGCGGGCGGGGGAGGAAAGTCCGGGCTCCACGGAAACCACGGTGCCGGATAACGTCCGGCGGGCCAGCCCCGGCTGGTTCAGGGAAAGTGCCACAGAGAGAAGGTCGCACCGGCTTTGGCCATGCGAAAGGTGAAAGGGTGCGGTAAGAGCGCACCGCGCGGCTGGCAACAGGCGCGGCACGGCAAACCCCACCGGGAGCAAGGTCGAATAGGGATGGCGCGGGTGGTCCCATCGGGGCTGCCCAGGGTCTGGTTCCGGCCCGACCATCCGGGTTGACTGCTGGAGCGGCGAAGCAATCCGCCGCCTAGAGGAATGATCGCCCAGCCGCCGGGCCGCCGCAAGGCCCACCGGCGGGGGACAGAACCCGGCTTACCGACCCTCTGGC
>DAIUBZ010000227.1:0-3541 GCA_036846445.1 Sphingopyxis sp.
CAGCCGCCCAGCGTCAGCAGGGCAGCGAGGGCGCCAATCGCGGCGAATACAGCCCGGGGGCGGTGCGTCATCACTTGGTTGCTCCATTTTTGCTGGTGTCCGCGGCTGGATCCGCCACCACGTCAAGCCCCAACATCCCGGCCATTTGCCCGGCGCGCGATTTCAACGTGTCGCTGACCCGTGCCACCTTGGGAATGCGGGCAAACAGCGCCGCCGCCTTGTCATATTCCCCAGCCGAATAATGGGCGAGCGCCGCCAGTTCGGTCGCGCTGGCTGCCCATGGCGAGGCGGGATCGCGCTGGTCGGCAATCGGCTGCATCCGCGCCGCGATCGTCGCGGGCGGCTTGGCATCAAAATCCAGCATCGTCTGGCGAATCAGCGCCAGATCACGCAGCGATTTGTCGAGTGTGACATCGCCCGCCAGCTTCGCCAGCGCCGCCGCCGCGCCCGGGCGATCCCCGGCCGCCACCAATTGATTGGCCTGCGCGATTGCGGCAACGGCCCGGTAAGCAGGGGTGCGGTCAGCCGATGCGGCAAAGGCCGCCACCTCCTTGGCCAGCGCGTCCGGAACCGTGGCCGGCTGCCCCGGCGCGGAGGGCGCCGCCGCGACCAACTTGTCGCTCAGCGCCGCCCACGCCTCGCCGTCGGCCTCGCGCGCCTTGGTCTGCTGATTTTGCCACATCAGCCACGCGCCGCCCGCCAGCAAGGCACCGACCACCAGCCCGGCGATCCACGGCCCAAACCGCTTGGCAAAGCGGCTGAGTTGCTCAGCCCGCACGGCATCGTCGATTTCCTGCAACGCCGCGCTGTTTTCCGGGGGCTTGGTCGCCAATTCATCCTCCACCATTTGGCCAGCCGTTGCTGCACCAGCCATCATCCGCGCTGCATAGCCGCCCGCGCGCGCCGCGCCAAGCCCGGCTCAGCCCGGATATATTTCCTGAACGGTCGGAAATGAACGGTCCCTGACCTCGGCGGCATATTGCCCAACCGCCGCCGTGACCAGCGCCGACATGTCGCCATAGCGTTTGACAAATTTCGGCACCCGGTCAAACATCCCCAACATATCGTCGCTGACCAGCACCTGCCCATCACACTGGGCCGATGCGCCAATGCCGATGGTGGGACAGGCGACCTTGCCGGTAATCTCGACCGCAATACTCTCGATCACCCCCTCGATCACCAGCGCAAACGCCCCGGCGTCGGCGACGGCAACCGCATCCTCGACAATCGCTGCGGCCTCTTCTGCGCTTTTGCCGCGCACGCCATAGCCGCCCAAAATATTCACCGCCTGCGGGGTCAGGCCGACATGGCCCATCACCGGAATGCCCCGGTGGGTCAAAAACTCGATGGTCGGGGCCAGCACCTTGCCGCCCTCCAGCTTGACCGCCGCCGCGCCGGTTTCCTTGAGCAGCCGGGCGGCATTGGCAAAAGCCTGCTGCGGCGAGGCTTCATAGCTGCCGAACGGCATATCGACCACCACCGCGGCGTGATAGCTGCCCCGCACCACCGCCGCGCCGTGCAGCGCCATCATCTCCATCGTCACCGCCACCGTGTGCGGCAGGCCATAAATCACCTGCGCCAGCGAATCGCCGACCAGCAACATGTCGCAGTGCGGATCGCACAATTGCGCCATGCGGGCGGTATAGGCGGTCAGCATCACCAGCGGCTCGCCGCCCTTGCGCTGGCGGATGCGCGGCACGGTCAGCCGTTTCATCGGCTGCGGCATCGGATTGGCGCGGCTGGTCGATGTGTCGAGAGTCAGGGTTTTGGCCGCGCCGGGGCGAGCCGGATCTTGGGGAATGGTGGACATTTGCCGCGCTTAGCGGGGAAAGCGCGGCCGCAAAAGAACTTATCCCGCATATGTTATTTCTGATTGACTCACTGTTATATATATTATACATTGTGTCAGGTATAGAAAACATCAGGAGGCTCAACATGTCGTTTCGCGAAAAAATTCACTGGATCGCCTTTATCAGCATCGCCGGGGCATTCGGCTGGTTCTTTCTGACCTATCCTTGGGCGATTGTCCGCACCCCCGCTGGGGTCGGGGCCACCGCCGGGATGCTGGTGCCGGTGACGCTGGCTATCATTGGTTCGATGGCGGCGGCCGCGGCGGCACTGGCAATCCGCGCACCCAAGGATGCCCATTTGCAGGAGGATGAGCGCGAGCGGCTGATCCACCTGAAGGGCACCCACTGGGCCTATTATCCGCTGGTCATCGGCGTATGGGGCAATTTATTTGCGATATTCTGGCAATTGAGCGCAGCAGAGCGCCTAAACCTGTTGATCGCCACCGTCGTGGTTGCCGAATTGATCCGGGTGGGGGCGCAGCTTGTCTACTACCGCCGGGGCTATTGAGCCATGGCCCTGCCCTTTACCAACGCCATCCGCACCCTGCGGTTTCTCAGCGGCGAAATGACTCAGGCCGAACTGGGCGAGCGGGTGGGGGTGACCCGCCAGACGATTGCCGCGATTGAACAGGGCAAATATTCCCCGTCGCTCGAGGTGGCATTCCGCATCGCCCAGATTTTCGGCAAGCCGCTGGAGGCGGTATTTATCTGGGCGGAGCCGCCGCCCCAGCCACCGGAATAGCCGCCCGGGCTTCGGGCACATTGTCGCTGAACAGCCCGTCCACTCCGGCGGCGACAAACGCCCGCACCTCCGCCGTCAGGTCGCCAATCGCGGCCGGGCCGCCATCACTGCGGACATCGGCTGGCAAAAAGGCATTTTCCCGCCGCATCGTCCACACATGGACCTTCAGCCCGGCGGCATGGGCATCGCCGACCAGCGCGCTGGGCGCGGCCAGCCGCCCGGCGGCATCGCGCGGAATGACCATATTTTTCGCCACCCCGATGCCATCGGCATATTTGGCGATTTCGGCAATGCCCGGCGGCGTGGCCATTGCGGCATAGCTGATGCCGGGCCGGTCGACCGGGCCGCCATCGTCGGCCATGAGCTGGATCAGCTTGAACGGGTGGCGCCCCGCCAGCGCCTGAAGATTGCCGACCTCGAACGACTGGATGAACAGCGCATCGGGCCGCCGATCATAACCATATTCGGTCAATACCGCCACCAGCGGCGGGGTGTGCGGCAGGCCGATGACGTTGAAATAGCTGGGGTGTTTGGTTTCCGGATAGACGCCGATGGTGCGGCCCAGCCGCGCCTCATTTGCGCGCACCAGGGCCAATATCTCGGCAAAGGTCGGCACGGCAAATTGCCCGTCAAAGGCACGGTTGCCGGGACGAATCGCAGGCAGCCGTTCGCGCGCGGTCAGCCGTTTCAACTCGGCCAGCGTGAAATCCTCGGTAAACCAGCCAGTAAACTGCACCCCATCGATGATCTTGCTGGTCTTGCGGTCGGCGAAGTCGGCAAAATAGGCAACATTGGTCGTCTCGGAAATCTCATTTTCGTGCCGCGCCACCAGCACGCCATCCTTGGTCAGCACCAGATCGGGTTCGATAAAATCTGCGCCCTGGTCAATCGCCAATTGATAGGCGGCCAGCGTATGTTCGGGCCGCTCGCCCGACGCGCCCCGGTGGGC
>DAIUBZ010000228.1:0-3431 GCA_036846445.1 Sphingopyxis sp.
AGACGGCGGCCAAGGCTGGGCACAGCGGCCCGGCGGAATTGCTGTTGCGGCTTGGGCCAGGTCGCGGCCTGGTGGTGACGGCGCAGCCGGGCGCGGTGCCTGCTGCCGGGGAGCCGGTGGAGCTGGCGGCCACGGGGTTCAATGGGGCGCTGTTCGGCTGGGCGCTGGCCGGGGCGATTGTTGGCGGCTTGTTGCTGAACCTGATGCCCTGTGTGTTCCCGATCCTCAGCCTGAAGGCGCTCAGCCTGGCGCGGGCGGGCGGCGATGCCGGGGCGGCGCGGGCGGAGGCGCTGGCCTATCTGGCCGGGGCAACGCTGACCGCGCTGGCGCTGGGCGCGCTGCTGTTGGCATTGCGCGCGGGGGGCGCGCAAATTGGCTGGGCGTTCCAGTTGCAGCATCCGGTCAGCATTTATCTGTTGCTGCTGCTGGCGGGCGCGATCACCGCCAATTTGCTGGGCCTGTTTGAATTGCCCGCATTTGGCGGCGGCCAGGGCGCGGCGGGCGCGGGCGGGGTGCGCGGCGGTTTTGCCACCGGGGCGCTGGCGGCATTTGTGGCGACGCCGTGCAGCGGGCCGTTCATGGGCGCGGCCCTGGGCGCGACGCTGGCGCTGCCTGCGCTTGCCAGTCTGGTGATTTTTGGCGGGCTGGGGCTGGGGCTGGCGTTGCCGTTTGTGGCGGTGGCCACCATTCCGGCGCTGCGGACCCGCCTGCCCCGGCCCGGGCCGTGGATGGCCGGTTTTCGCCGCTGGCTGGCGCTGCCGATGGCGCTGACGGCGGCGGCGCTGGCGTGGCTGCTGTGGCGGCAGACGGGGCTGAACGGGTTGATGGTCGGGCTTGGCGCGCTGGGCTTTGCCGGGCTGGCGCTGGCCGCGTGGGGCGCGCGGCTGCGCGGCACCACCCCGCCGTGGGCGGCGCAATTCGCGCTCGGCAGCGCGCTGGTCGCGGTGGCGGCGGGCGCGGCCAATTTGCCCCGGGTGCAGCCGGTGGCCAGCACCGCCGTGGCCGCCGCCCGGCCATGGTCGGCGGCGGCGGTGGCGGCGGCGCGCGCGGCGGGCCAGCCGGTGCTGGTGGTCTTTACCGCCGACTGGTGCATCACCTGCAAGGTGAATGAACGCACCAGCATTGCCCGCCCCGACGTTCAGGCGGCACTGGTCCGCGCCAATGTGGTGCAATTGACCGGCGACTGGACCAGCGGCGACCCCGCGATCACGGCGGCGCTGGCCGGGGTGGGCCGCAACAGCCTGCCGACCACCCTATGGTATGCGCCGGGGGCCGACGCGCCCGCATTGCTGCCCCAGATATTGACCCCCGCCATGCTGATTGCGCGGGCGGAGGCACCATGACCAAGCTGCGCGCCGACCAATTGCTGGTCGAGCAAGGCCATGCCGACAGCCGCACCCGGGCCCAGGCGCTGATCCTGGCCGGGCTGGCCTATGCCGGGGACCAGCGGATCGCCAAGCCGGGCCAGCAATTGGCCGCCGACACGCCGCTGTTGGTCAAGGGCCGCGACCATCCCTGGGTGTCGCGCGGCGGGGTGAAGCTGGACCATGGGCTGACCGCGCTGGGCTGGGACGTTGGCGGGGCGGTCGCGCTGGATGTCGGGGCATCGACTGGCGGCTTTACCGATGTGCTGCTGGCGCGCGGCGCGGCGCGGGTTTATGCGGTGGACAGCGGCACCAACCAATTGGCGTGGAAATTGCGCGATGACCCCCGGGTGGTGGTGCATGAACAGACCAGCGCCCGCATCCTGACCGCCGCCCATATCCCTGAGCCCATCGACCTGATCGTCTGTGACGCCAGCTTTATCGGGCTGGCCAAGGTGCTGGCGGTGCCGCTGGGCTTTGCCGCGCCGACCGCCCGGCTGGTCGCGCTCATCAAGCCGCAATTTGAGGCAGCGCGCCACGAAATCGGCAAAAAGGGGGTGGTGCGCGACCCCGCCGTCCACGCCCGGGTGTGCGCCGAGGTGGCGGCATGGCTGACCGATCAGGGCTGGCGGCCCGCACCGGTGCTGACCAGCCCGATCACCGGGCCAGAGGGCAATGTCGAGTTTTTAATCGGCGCGATGCGGATTTGCCCACAGCAGGCTTGACGCCATGGGGCGGCCCGGCGCATTCCCGGCGGGGTATTCCTCAGCGCGGGCCATGTCATGAACGAAATCGCGACCCCCGGACAATTGCGCATGTCCTTTCTGCGCTGGGCATTGGTGACGGTGCCCGCAATTGTCGTGACCGGCAGCCTGATCGGCGCGGCGTCGAACAGCGGCTTTGGCAACGGCTGGTTCGATGCCCTGACCCTGCCGTGGTTCATGCCGCCGGGCTGGGCCTTTGGGGTGGTGTGGCCGATCCTTTATACCATGTTGGGGCTGGCGGCGGCGATGGTGCTGCACGCGCGCGGCGCGCCGGGGCGCGGGCTGGCGCTGGCGCTGTTTGCGGCCCAATTGCTGGCCAATTATGGCTGGAGCCCCCTGTTTTTTGCCATGCACCAGGTCAGCGCGGCATTCTGGCTGATTGTCGCCACCTTGGCGCTGGCGATTGCCACCACCTTTGCCTTTGGCCGGATTCGCCGCGCGGCGGCGTGGCTGATGGTGCCCTATATGGTGTGGCTCAGCTTTGCCTCGGTGCTGAATTATCGGATCGATCAGCTCAATCCTGATGCCGAGACGCTTGTGCCCAGCGCCGCCAGCACCCAGATACGCATTGCCCCGGCGGCACAATAGCAAGGAGCAGGACGATGCAGAGCGAAAACCGGTTTTTTGACGATTTTGCCAAAGTGCTGAACGGCGTGGCCGGAACCGTGGCCGGGGCCGGGCGCGAGGCTGAGGCCGCGATGCGCGAGCGGACGAAGGAATGGCTGGGCCGGATGGATTTCGTCAGCCGCGAGGAATTTGACGCGGTCAAGCAACTTGCCGCGACCGCCCGGGCCGATGCCGACGCGCTGGCGGCGCGGGTGGCGGCGCTGGAGGCCGCAGCGGCCAAGCCCGCCGCCAAGGCCAAGCCGCGCGCGGCCAAGGCTGCGCCCGAGGCGTAAGCCCGCCCGGCGGCGGCGCAGTCGCGGCTGGCAATTGCCCGGCGGTGCGCGTAAGATGGGCGGATGATGGGCGAGACGATTTTCGACGAAGACGGCAATGACGCGGCGGCGATTGAGATGCTGGCGGCCTATTGCGCCGCGCGCGACTGGGCGCATGAACTGGTCAGCGAGGATGAGCTGGTCGCGACGGTTCAGGGCAGTTGGACCAGCTATGAACTGCGCGGGGTGTGGCGGGCTGACGACCGGGTGCTGCAATTGCTGGTGTTCCCCGATATCCGCGTGGTGGACGACCGGCGGGCGGCGGCGTTTGAAACGCTGGCGCTGATCAACGAGCAAATGTGGCTGGGCCATTTTGAAATCTGGTCGGCCAGCGGCATCATCCTGCTGCGCCATGGGGTGCTGGT
>DAIUBZ010000229.1:0-1634 GCA_036846445.1 Sphingopyxis sp.
GCGCCTTGGCCAGATGTTCAGGCGCAATCCGCTGGTGATTCATGCGGATGGCGATGGTCTGGGCGGCCTGTAAAAACCCCTTGGCCCGGTCGGTGAATTTTTCCAGTTGCATGGCGCTGTGTCTCCCTCTCGCCGCCCAAGATAGTGTGGCTTATTTGCCACACAAGTGGCGGGGGCGGGTTGGCGGCGCTCGGTGGGCTGCGTTTTCTTTTGCCCATGCCCGGCGGCGATCCTATCAAACCGGGATGCCGATCCGTTTCCGCCCCGATGCCCTGCCACCCAGCGGCGTGCTGTTGTGGGCAGGGGGCGCGGTGCTGTTGTGGCTGGCTTATGGCGCGGTGTTTGTCGTGACGGCGGGGACGGCCCCGGGGGCGGCGCTGGTCGATGCGGCGGCCAATGTGCTGCCGCTGGCGGTGCTGGCGCTGATGACCCATGCGCTGCTCGGCCTGTACGTGCTGCCGCGCCCGGTGTGGACCCAGGCGGCGTTGCACGTGGTGCTGGCGGTGGTGTTTGCCACATTATGGTATGCGGCGGTGATCTTGCTGTTGGGGCTGGTGACCAAGCTGCGGGGCGGGGCGCTCGTGTTGGCGGCGTTTCAGCCCGCTGCCTTTACGTGGCAGGTGTTTCAGGGGCTGATCCTCTATGCGCTGGTGGCGGCAACCTGTTATGCGATTCGCGGGGGCCGTCAGACAATGGCGGTGGCGGTCGTCGACGGCGGGCAGGGCACGGCGGGTGCCACCCCGTTCCTGAGCCGCTATCTCAACCGCAGCGGCGACGCGATCACCCCGGTTGAAACCAGCGCTATTGTCAGCATCACGGGCGCACAGGATTATTCCGAGGTGCTGACCATCAGCGGCAAGGCCCATCTGGTGCGGATGAGCCTGGGCGAATTTGCGGCGCGGCTCGACCCGGCGCGGTTTTTGCGCATTCACCGCTCAACCATCATCAATTTCGATCATCTGGAGCAGGTCGAGGCGGGCGGCGGCGGGCGGCTGGTTGTCCATATGGCCGCCGGGCCAGCGATTGTTGCCAGCCGCACCGGGTCGCAGCGGCTGCGCCAGTTCATCGTCTGATCGGTGCGGCTGATCGCCGCTGGTGTCGGTTTGCGGCAAAAATGCCTGCTGTCTGCGCGCCGCTGATACCAACCGTCCGGAGTTTGGCAGCAGGAGTGAGCGACCATGGCAAGCACCGACCCAATGGACCGGCGCGGGATGATTGCCGCATTGGCGGGCGGCGCTGCGCTGGCCGCAGTTCCGGCGGCGGCAGAGTTTCGGTGGAACCGGCCCAAGGAAACTGCCGGTTACCGCCCCACGCCCAATGGCGATGAAAGCTGCGCGCGGTGCAAATTGTTCATTCCGCCGCCGCCCGCCGCCGGTGCGGCGGCAACGCCATGTGCCCCATCGGCCTCGTCTTCGGCCCCATCCGGCGGCTGCTGGGTGATTGGCGGCGACATTGCCCCAACCGGCTGGTGCCGCCTGTGGGAGCCACGGCCATGACCGCGCGCTGGGTCGCGGTGGCCGGGCTGGCGGCGGCTTTTGCCGGCGCCGCAACCGCAAACCCTCAGCCCGCATCGGTCCAGATCGGCGCGCAGCGCTGGATGACCGAAAATCTGGCCGTCACCAGATTTCGCAACG
>DAIUBZ010000229.1:1644-3420 GCA_036846445.1 Sphingopyxis sp.
TTTCTGGAGCTGTTTCTAACACATGTAGCAACGTCGCGGCGTCTTTTCCTGCAGCCATCAGCGGAGTTGCGAACGTGTGGGTAAAAATTACATATGCCTTTTTCGCGATCGTTCTCCTTGTCGCTGTGGAACTTGTGGTCGGATGGGCACGCCTGCTCGAACCCTGGGGGCGGGCCGCGCCAGCCGGGGGGCATGGGGCATTTATGGCGACCGGGCGGTCCCGCTGCCGGGCCATGGCCATTTGTACAATTATGCGGCGGTGCGGGATCCGCGCGGGCTGTGCCCGGCGGGATGGCGCATCCCCACCATGGCCGACTGGGCCGCGCTGGAATCGGCATTGCGGGGCCAACCCGGGCGCAAGTTAAAGGCGCGGGCGGGCTGGCCCGGCGGCGGGGGCGGCAGCGACGCCGTGGGTTTTGCCGCCCTGCCCGCCGGATTCAGAACCCAGGATGGCCAGGATTTTCTGGGCGACCGGGTGGCGTATTTCTGGCCAGCCGACGCCAATGCGGATGGCACGGTCACGGCTCAGATGATCTTTGACTATGACGCCATCCTGTTTCGCATCGCCTATCAACCCGCCAAGGGCATGTCGGTCCGCTGCATGAAATAAGCCGTCACCCGCGCCGGTCACGGCAAGGTGCGCGCCAGTTCCTCCAGCAGGGCGACGCCATAGCCGGTGGCGCCCATCGGGCCGAGCGGCCTGGCGCTGTCGCTGCGGTTCATGCCAGCAATGTCCAGATGCGCCCATGGTGTCGCCGGGGTGACGAATTCGCCGAGAAAATGCGCCGCCACCCCCGCGCCCGGCCCGCCGGACAGCGAGATATTCCGCAAATCGGCGATGGCGGACGTCATCGCCTTGGCATAGCCGGGGTGCATCGGCAGCCGCCACACCGCATCGCCGCTGGCGGTTCCCGCCGCCGTGATCGCCCCGGCCAGCGCATCATCGCGGCTGAACAATCCGGCATAATCGCTGCCCAGCGCGCCGACCACCGCGCCGGTCAGGGTGGCAATATCGACAATCGCGCGGGGTTTCAGCATCGCCTCGCTATATTCCAGCGCATCGGCCAAAACCATCCGCCCTTCGGCATCGGTGTTCAGCACCTCGATCGTCTTGCCGCGCATCGACCGGACCACATCGCCGGGGCGGGTGGCATTGCCGTCCACCATATTTTCCGCCAGCGGCACGACCGCCACAATATGCACCGGCGCGCGCGATTGTGCCAGCGCCAGCGCCGTGCCGACCACCGCGCCCGCGCCCGACATGTCGGCGCGCATATTCCACATGTTGAGCGCGGGTTTCATCGACACACCGCCGGTGTCAAACGTCACCCCCTTGCCCACCAGCGCCAGCGGCGCCGCCGCGCTGCCTGCGCCGCGATAGCGGATGACCATCAGCCGCGATGGCCGGCGGCTGCCCTGTCCCACGCTCAGCAGCGCGCCCATGTTCAGCCGCCGCATCGCGGGTTCGTCCAGCACGTCGATGCTGACCCCGGCGACCCCGGCAAAGGCCGCCCGCGCCTCGGTCACAAAGCTTTCGGGATAGATGATGTTGGACGGCTCGTTGATCAGATTGCGGGCCAGCCGCATCCCGCTGACCAGCCCGGCGTAGCGGCCCGTCCACCATTGCTGCGCGCCCGCAACATCGCTGCCCACCACCGTCACTGGCTGGGTCGCCGCCGGTTTGCGGTCGGTTTTCAGCCGGTCATAGCGATATTGGCCAAGGCCATAGCCCAGCGCCGCCTCGGCCATCTGCTGGCCGGACAAATCGCCGATGAT
>DAIUBZ010000230.1:0-3400 GCA_036846445.1 Sphingopyxis sp.
TTGGTGCCGCCCAGCGTGACGCACTGGTAAATCGTCACATTGTCGCCGATCACCGCCGTCTCGCCAATCACGGTAAAACCGTGGTCGATGAACAAATGCCGCCCGATTTTTGCGCCGGGGTGAATGTCGATGCCAGTCAGCAGGCGGGCGAGGTGGTTGATCAGCCGGGCGAGAAAAAACATCCGCGCCTCGAACAGCCAATGCGCCGCCCGGTGCCACGCCATCGCCCACAGGCCGGGATAAAGCAGGATTTCGGCCCGGCTGCGGGCGGCGGGGTCACGCGCCCGGATGCTATCCAAATATGCCAGCAAGTCGCTTATCATCGTCGTCTGCTCCCAAGCTGCCCCTGCATATAGGCACCCCGCCGCGCGATTGCCAAGTGCCGCTAGCGCCCAAAAATCGCCAGGCGGGCGAGCAGCAGCCCCTCGGCGGCTGGCCGCCGCACCCCGCCACGCCGCGCGATCGCCGCGGCCCAGCGGTCCGCCATATGGTGCGCCCGGGCGGCGGGTCCAGCGGTCCCGGCGGCTGGCGGCGTGGCCGCCGCTACAGCCAGCAGCGCGGGCGCGGTGTCGGCACCGCCAGCCGCAACCCGCACCAGCCCCCAAACCCCGCCGCCGCCGCCGCCGCCGGCCGCGAACACCGCCGTGCCGCGCCGCACTGCCCCCGCCGCCTGCTCGTCCGGGCCATCGGCCAACAGCATCGCCTCATGCCCATCGACCACTGCCACCAGATCGCCCAACATCGCGGACTGCGCCGCCAATTGCGCCAACAATGGCTCACCGGCTGGCGCCGATCCCGGATCGTCCGCCAGCGCCGCCAGCCGCTCGCGCCACCATGCCAGTTTGATCTGGGTCAGCAGCGGCTCCCGCGCCGCCGCCACCATCGCTGCCAGCCGGTCATCCAGCGTCCACAGCGCCGCCAGCGCCGGGCGCACCGCTGGCGGCACCATCACCCACAGCCGTGGGTCGCGAATGTCGGGCGGCGGAAGCATCATTGGCGGCGCGTTAACCCTGTCCATTTGGCCATTGCCAATGCTGTTGCCTGTAAACGGCCAGAGATCAGAATGCCAGCGGTGCACGGCGGGCAACTGGGCAAGGACGGGCTATGGCGAACAAATCGGCAAAATTGCGGCAATTGTTGCGCGACCAGCGCGGCAACACGCTGATGCTGGCGGCGGGCATGTTCCTGCCGCTGCTCGCATTTGCTGGCGCGGGCATCGACATCAGCCGGGGCTATATGGCCAAGGCGCGGTTGCAATCCGCCTGCGATTCCGCCGTGCTGGCGGCGCGCAAGGTGAATATCGGCCCGGTGTTGACCGCCGACGGTGACAAGGCCGGCCAACGCTATTTCACCGCCAATTTCGGCAAGACCAGCTTTGGCTCGCATGGCACCAATTTCAAGCTGGAAACCGGCGCGCAGGGGACCATCCGCGCCACCGCCTCCACCAATGTCGACACCAGCGTGATGCGGGTGTTTGGCCAGACCAAAATGACCATCAACGCCAATTGCACCGCCACCCGCGATCTGGGCGATGCCGATGTGATGTTCGTGCTGGATGTCACCGGATCGATGGCAGAGACCAACCCCGGCGATCCGATGAACCGGATGGAGACGCTGCGCGGCGCGACGCTGGAGTTTTTCGACAATCTGGAGGTCAGCCGTCAGTCAGGCTCCAAGCTGCGCTATGGCTTCTTGCCCTATAATGAGCTGGCCAATGTCGGCTATCTCCTCCGTCCGGAATGGATGGCAAGCTGGGCCACCTATCAAAGTCGCCGCCCCGATGGGTCGGAAACATCGACCAGCTACAATGGCAACACCAGGAACTGGACGCAGATCGGCGGCGATATTGACGAAGATAAGGACGGCAAATATTTCGCCACCACTGTGTGGGTGCCGCCCCGGCCCGCCACCGAATTTTCCGGCGCGCAGCCAGGCCGGTTTGAGCTGCAATGCAACAAGACCCCCGCCGATAAATTGGTGGTCGAAACCATCATTTTGGGCGAGACGACCGAATATGTTGCCGGCCCGCCCGCCGGCACCCGGATCATTCAGAACACCCGCCAAATCTGGAACGGCACCCAATATAGCACCACGCGCAAAGGCGTCACTTGCCATGTGACCAAGCGGGACCATAAGGATGCAGTGTTCACATATCAGTGGGTGATGGACCCGGTGACATCCACCAAATTGATGTGGATGTATGAACCGATTGATTATTACGTCGGGCATCTGCGCGGCCTGACCAGCGGCGGGACGATGGAGGCACCGATTGGCACCGGCCACACGAAGCGCGAATTTGGCTGGGATGGCTGTATCGAGGAACGCGCCACGGTGCGCGATGCGACCTATGACCCGATTCCGGCGGGCGCGCTGGACATGGATATTGATCTGGTGCCGATTTCGGGCGACGCCAAGACCCAGTGGAAACCGGCGCTGCCGCAATTAATTTTCAAACGGCCGGACGTCGCCGCGCAGCGCACCGACCACAACCACCAAGATATGGCCGAAAGCGTCGGCGGGGCCAGCAATATCTGCCCGCCGCCCGCCCGCAATCTGGGCGCCATCACCCGCGCCGAGCTGCAGGACTATCTTGACACGCTCAAGCCGTTTGGCGGCACCCACCATGATATTGGCATGATCTGGGGCGCGCGGCTGTTGTCGCCGTCGGGGATTTTCGCCAAGGAAAACACCGGCAAACAAAGCCGCCACATGATTTTCATGACCGATGGCCAGATTGAGGCCAGCCCGGAACGCCAGGACGCTTATGGTTTTCCCAGGCTGGACCGGCGGCGGCATGACAAGGGGTCGTGGCCGACCACCGATGACCTGCAAAAACAGATTGAGCTGCGCTTTCTGGCCACGTGCAAGGCCGCACGGGCGCGGGGCATCACCGTGTGGATGATCGCATTCGGCACCGAATTGTCGCCCGCGATGAAAACATGCTCCGGCGAAAATCGCGCATTCGAAGCCGCCAGCGCCGCGCAATTGCAATATGCCCTGCGCGAGATCGCCGGGGGCATCGCCAAATTGCGGCTGGTGGAATGATGCGGATGCGCGCCCTGATTGGCCGCCTGCGCCGGGATGCGCGCGGGGTAGCGGCGGTTGAATTTGCGCTGGTCAGCCCGCTGTTCCTGCTGGCGACCATGGGCCTGTTTGACCTCACCTATCAATATTATGCCAAATCGGTGCTGGAGGGCGTGGTGGAACAGGCGGCCCGCGACGCGACGCTGGAGGGATATGCTGAGGATCAGTCCAAGCTGGATGCCTTTGTCACTGGCGAGGTGCAATCGGTGTGGAAGGGTGCCGACATCAAAATCACCCGCAGCGCCTATCTCAGCTTTGCCGAAGTGTCCGCGCCGGAAGATTTTACCGACGCCAATGGCAACAACAAATATGACCT
>DAIUBZ010000231.1:0-3377 GCA_036846445.1 Sphingopyxis sp.
TCATCATGGCGCTCTTCATCGGGGCTGTCTCCTCAATTGCCGCTTGCCGGACCGACATAGCGGGCCGAGGAAAATTTGCCGCGGTGCGCCAACAGTTGGTCGTGCCGGCCCTCATAGGTCACGCATTCCCCGCGATATTGGGTGTGATGACACAGTTCCCACCGCCCGGTGGCGTTTAGCGAATAGCTCAAATCACCCATTTTCAGCTCGGGCGTGTGGAGGCTGGGGGTGTCGGTGGTCAGTTCGACAAAGCGCCCATCCAGATTATATTTGGTGAACAGCATCAGCCGGGGCGGTGCCTCGGGGGCAGCGGCATCGCCCGAACCCGGATTGGCTGCGGCAAAATCGGCCAGTTGCTGCCCAGGGTCGGGGGCAGGCTCCATTTGCGCGGGCGCGGGCATGGTGCCGCGCCGGGGGCCGATGCGGTCAATCAGGCGCTTGCCCTTGGTCACTTGCGCCCCGGTCTGATTCGCGCGCTGCTCGGCCTCATTGGCTATGCCCTCGACTTTGTCGACGACCTTGCCAATGCGGCCAAGCAGGCCCTGGGCGGCGGCGGGTGCGGGGAGCACCGCTGCCCCCGCAACCATGGCCGCGACCAACCGCTGCCCAATGTTCATATTGCTCAATTTCATGCCACTGTCCCCGCGCCTACTGCCAGCACGACTCGCAGGCTAGTGGCGCGGCGCGGCCCGCGCATAAGTCAAATGGCCTATGACCGGCGGGGCGAATCGGTTAGGTTGAACCATCGGCACAGGCAACCGGGACAGGCCGCGATGGGCGAGAATGAGCCGGACCGCGACAAGCCAGAGCCAGCGGGCGCGGTCCCTTCGCTGGCCGCGGATGAATTGCAGATTGTCGAGGCATCATATCGGCTGGCCGCCGAGCCAGAAGCGTTCGACCAGCTGTTCACGGCATGGCATGCCCGGATTGAGGCGTTTCAAACGCAGCAGGTTGCCGAGTTGGAGACGGCGCAGCTTGCCCGGTCCAGCGCACTGGTCACGGATTTGTTTCACCGCTTGCCCGCCGACACGGCGGAGGAAGGGATTGAGCTTTATATCCGGGATCAGGCCGCGCCCGCGTTGGTGATGACGCTCAGCAACACTGTGGTTGCTGCCAATGCCGCCGCTGCGGACCGCTTTGGCGTGGCGGTGGGGCGGGCGACCAGCCATGACTGGCTGGATTTCTCTGCTTGCGCCGAACTGGATGTGCTGCGCCGATCGGCCCGGCTGAATGGCAACCGTGCCCACGCGATTGTGCGGTTGGCCGACCCGCTGGACACGTGCGGAGAATTGGCAGAGGCTCAGATCATTCGGCCCAGCGCAGAGACTGGCCCGTTGATTTTCATTCGGGTGCTGGCCAATCCGTGGAATGTGCGCGTGGCCCGGATGCTGCGAGAGGCATTTGGCCTGACCGATGCCGAGGTGGCGATCGCCCGCGCGCTGTTCCACCAGCCGGATCCCGCCGTGGTGGCCCGGGCGCGGGGCACCAGCCTGCGGACGGTGCGGAACCAGTTGCAGCAGATTTTTGATAAGACCATGGCACCGGGACAGGTTGAACTGGTCCGCCTGATCGCGCTGCTGTGCGCCAATACCGCCGATCAGGCCTCGCCGCAGGCGCGCTGGGCTGATCCCCTGGGCCGCGAGCGGCTGTTTCGCGATCGGGCCGGGCGGACGCTGGCCTATAGCTGGATGGGGCGAGGGGGCGGCACACCCGCAATTTTGGTGCATGGGCCATTGTCGGGCTATGTGCTGGCGCCAGAAATTGAGGCAGCGGTGGCGGCGGCCAATATCCAGATTTTCACCATTTGCCGCCCCGGATTTGGCAATAGCGACCCGGGCGACGGCCCGGCGGTGGACGATGGCGCCGGCGCGATTTTGGCGCTCGCAGCTCATTTGGATTTGCACGATTGTCTGGGCATTGGCCTGATCAACGGGCTGGTGCCGCTGGCGGAGGCGGCGGCACGCCGGCCGGGGCGGTTCAACCAGTTGCTGGGCATTGGCGCAACCTATCCGCTGACCGATTCCCATCTGGTCGGTCTGCCGCCGGTGCAGCGGACGATCTTAACGCTGGCCAAACAACAGGCCAAGGCGCTGGATGTGATTGTGGCGGCGGGGGTGCGGCTGGCCCGGCGGTTTGGCTGGGAATTTGTGCTGGCGCGCATGGCCGCCGGGGTGCCGGCGGACCGGCGGGTGATGTTCGATCCGGCAAATATCGCCCGGGTGATGGCGTCGACGTCAATGGTCATGGCCCAGAATGGGATGGCGTTTACCCGCGATTGCCTGATGATGTTCCATGATTTTCGCCCGGCGCTGTCCAGCCGCTGGCCGCTGCACATCGTGGCGGGAGCACAAGACCCGGTGTATCCCCCCGCCGGAGTGGCCGAAATGGCGGCGGCGGGGCTGTGCAGCTTTGAACTGGTCGACGGCGCGGCGCAGGGGGTTTACAATGCCGCGCCCGAGCAGGTGGCCCGGGCGATTTGTGCCGCCGCTGCGCGCAGCCGGGCCGCCGCGGCTGCTCAGTCGGGATAGCTGGCCCCCACAAAATAGAGCCCGTCGGGCGGCGCGTTCAGGCCCAGCGCCCGCCGGTCGGCGGCGGCCAGCGCGGCGGCCAGATTGGCCGCTGTCCAGCGCCCGACCCCCACCAGCACCAGACAGCCGACCATCGAGCGGACCTGATGGTGCAGAAAGCTGCGCGCCGCCGCCGTCACCGTGATTTCATCGCCGCTGCGGGCCACATCCAGCCGGTCCAGCGTTTTCACCGGGCTGGCCGATTGACAATGCGCGGAGCGAAAGGTGGTAAAGTCATGCGCGCCGATCAGACACTCAGCCGCCGCTGCCATCGCGCGGTCGTCCAGTGGCCGGGCATATTGCCACATCAGCCCGCGATCCCAGGTCAGCGGTGCGCGGCGGTTCAGGATGCGATATTCATAGCATCGGTGAATACAGGAAAAGCGCGCATGCCAATCGGCGGCCACGATGTCGCACGCCGTAATCGCCACCGGGGCGGGACGCATCTGGGCATTCAGCGCCGCCATGATCCGAAATGGCGTCAGGCCGGTGTCCAGATCGACATGGGCGCGCATCGCGGCGGCGTGAACCCCGGCGTCGGTGCGCCCGGCAGCAATCACGGTGGCGGGCGCACCGACAATCCGTGCGACTGCCGCCTCGATCTCGGCCTGAACCGACGGGCCGTGGGCTTGCCGCTGCCAGCCCATATAGGGGCGGCCATCATATTCAATCGTCAGGGCAAAGCGGGTGGGGGCAAAGCGGGTGGGGGCAAAGCGCCGGGCCGCCCCGCCGGGCGCATCAGTCATTGCCGAACAGGTCGCGGGTGAACAGCTTGTCCGCCACATCGGCCAGATCGGGGTCGCTGCGGTT
>DAIUBZ010000232.1:0-3356 GCA_036846445.1 Sphingopyxis sp.
GCGATGCGGTTCAGCCATGCCAGCGACAGGGCGCGGGTGCCGGTTTCCAGCCGCCCGATGGTTTGCGCGGTGGTGGGCGGAACACAGCGCGCGCCCACCTCCTCAAGGGTCAGGCCCTTGGCCCGGCGCACCGTGCGGATGCTGTTGATCATCGGACTGGCCCTTTCGCAGTGGATAAAATAACCGATATGGTTATCTCTTTCCTACATCATCCCGAAATGTCAAGGGGTGATGGTCGATTCGGTCTCCGTCACTTTACCAGCGAGGTTCATCCATGTCCGTTGCCGTCCGCCCGCCGCGCCAGATTGTCAGCCAGCCCCACCCCGATGACCGGCTGGACCCGGCCAAGGCCAATCCGGCCCACCAGCGCCATGTCGCGGTCAATCTGGGGGAAAGTCCGCTCGGCTGGCTGGCGGCACGCGGGCTGGTGTCGGCGGTGCAATTGGCGGCGGGGGAACGGCTGCGCGCCGATTATGAACGCGCTGGCCTGGGCGCGCGGGTGACGATGCGCTGGGACGCTGCGCCAGTGGCGGGCGGGCGCGGCGGGACGCGCGCTGCCGACGCCTCGCTGGCCCGGCTGGACGCCCGGGCGCGGTTTCACGCGGCGCTGGACGCGGTGGGGCCGGGGCTGGCCGACATTTGCTGGCGGGTGGTGTGCGGGGGCGAGGCGATGGCGGCGGCGGAAAAAGGGCTGGGCTGGCCCGCCCGCTCGGGCCGGTTGGTACTGACGCTGGCGCTCGACCGGCTGGCGGTCCATTATGGCTTGGCGCGGATCCCGGGCTGACCGGATTGCGGCCCGGCCCAGCGCACCAATCTGTTGGCAAATCGCCGAAAGACAGGATCGTTTTTGAACAAAATGCAGTGTGACATCATGCGGTAAGAAAGTTGTAACACCGCGACGGATCATCGGCAGTGTTCAGCCAATATAAGCATTTAGCCGAGGCCGCGATATCAGTGATACGCCGATTGAGAACCATGCCGCCATACCCGATTTTGGCAAATGTCCTTGACCAGACATTGATTGGGGATTAATTTGGACCGAATAAAAACTTAGGGTCGCGTCTTCGATTTTTCTAGGGGAACGTAGATGCGCAGCGCACTTCAATTCATTGTAGCAACAATCGCTGTTGCCGGACCGGTTGCGGGCCAGGCGCAGTCGGTGCAAGTCGGCTTGGATGGGCTGGCAGGAATCGCTGCTGACAACAGCACCGCGACCGGGCCGGGTGACAGCACGACCATCACGGCCTTGCCCAGCGTCGGGTTCGGCGATGGTTTCCGGGTGCAGGTCGATGGATTGTTGGCCGATCATCGCCGGGACACGGTGGTCGGTGGGGCCGTGCGTGTTGGTGCGCTGGTTGGTGATGGCGGCTATGTCGGGGCCTATGGCTCCTACTCGGATGCCAATCGGCACGGCGGCTTGCAGATTTGGCGCGTCGGCGGCGAAGTGGCGTTTGATTTGGGCGATTTTGGGGTCGAAAGCGTCGCCGGATATGAAGACACGACCGGCGGCACTTTTTTGACCGGTACCACTGCCACCCAGAATATTTTTGACGTCTATGACGCCCGTGGCCGGTTCTTTGCATTTTCCGACGTGCGCTTTCGCCCGTCCGACAATGCCCGTGTCTCGGTTGGGCATCGCTACACCGGCGGGCAGCACGCTGGGGCAGCGTCCTTGGCATTCGGCTTTGGGTCAAATGTCGCGGTGATTGCCGAAGGGCGCTACGGCGAGGGCGATTATAAGGCTGCCCTGATCGGGCTGCGCTTGCGCTTTGGCGGCAAAGAGGGTGACAAGCCGCTGCTCGACAGCCGCCTGATCGAAGATCTGTTTACGCCTGCCAACACGCGCCGCTCGCTGGCGGTGAATTTGCCGCCACCACCGGATGACGATGGGTGCGGCAGCTGTGGCGGCTATTGCCTCTAAACCGACTATGACGCCATGAGCCGGGTGATGCTGGCGTGGGAAGGGGGCGCCGGGCGCGGGCATGTGGTGACACTGGCCCGCGTTGCCCGTGCGCTGGCGGGTTTGGTTCCGTGCGACGCCGCGCTGGGGTGGATGGACCATGCTGGCGAGATCGCACCTTGGTGTGACGGGGTTTTTCCCGGCGTCAGGCTGCCTTATAACAAGCAGGCGCGCCAGGCGCGGGCCGCGCCGCCGTCGGCGACTTGGGCGGAATGGCTGTTTGATTGCGGCTTTGCCGACGGCGCCAAAATGGCGGCCCGGGTTGGGTGGTGGGTGGAGGTGCTGGCGCTGCGCGGGTCGACGCTGGTGATCGGCGATTATGCGCCATGCGCGCTGATGGCGGCGCGCATCTGCGGTATTCCGGCGCTCGCGGTCGGCACTGGCTATGCGATCCCTCCCGCCGGGTTGACCCAATTCCCGGTGTTCCTGCCCGAATATCCTGAGCGCGAAGTGGATGAGGCGGCGTTGACCGACACGATCAATGCTGCCTTGACCCCGCTCGGTCTGCCGCCACTGGCGCACTTGCCCGATGTTTATGCGCGGTCGGGCGAGTTGGTGCGGACGCTGGCCATTCTCGATCCCTATCGCGGGCAGCGGCACAGTGATTATCTGCCGCCAGTCGCCGATTATGGCGGGGTTGCATCAGATGGGGGCGATACGGCATTTTGCTATTTTTCGACCACCGAGCTGGCGCATGAACCGCTGGTCGAGGCGCTGGCCACCTGCGGCCTGCCGCTGCGCGCTTTTCTGCCGGGCGCGCCGGACAGCGTGTGCGAACGGCTGGCGGCATCGGGGATGCGGATCGAAACCGCGCCAGTGCCGGTCGGCGAAATTGCCGCGACCGCGCGGATCCTGTGCAATTCGGGCCAGCACGGCATGGTGTGTCTGGGCCTTGCCGCCGGGATTCCTCAGTTTTGCTTGCCCCAGCATCTCGAACAACTCTATGTGGCGCGCCGGGTGGAGGCGATGGGGGTTGCCGCCGTGGTGTGGCCAAAGACCGCGCCGGCCGATATGATCCGCGATATGCTGGTTGCCGCATGGCACAACCGCGCCGCCCGGGCTGCGGCGCGTGATCTTGCCCTCACCTTGGCTCCCGATTTTGCCGGTGACGATGGGCCATTGCTGCGCGCCGCTATCGTCAAATGGCTTTGACCCCGGCGTCCGAGACGATCAAGCGGGCCGCCGGCTGAGGGCCGCATGGGATTGGCCGTGCCCAAATTGGTGGGGGTCGCCGCTGAACCGTCGGCATGGCCTTGCTTGCGCAAACCGCGCCCTAGAGGGATTTTCTCGGGAATCGCGGCAATGCAAGCGCTCTAGCCCAGCCCTTCGACCATCTCCGCCAGTTCCAGCCAGCGGTCCTCGGCGGCGGCGCGTTCGGCGTTCAGCGCGGCGACCT
>DAIUBZ010000233.1:0-3344 GCA_036846445.1 Sphingopyxis sp.
GCCATGCCGCCGCCGCCGCCCATTCCGCCCATGCCCGGAATCCCGCCGCCCCGGCCAAACATCGCCGCCAGCCCCTTCATCCCGCCCATTTTCTTGATCCGCTTCATGGCGCTTGCCATTTCCTGATGCATTTTCAGCACCTTGTTCACCTGCTGGACGGTGGTGCCGGACCCTTTGGCGATGCGGATCTTGCGTTTGGCGTTGATGATTTCGGGCCGTTTGCGCTCCTTGGGCGTCATTGACGTCATGATGGCGTCCATATGCACCAGCACCTTGTCGTCCATCGCCGATGCGGCGGCCTGCGCCTTTTTCATGCCGGGGATCATCCCGGCCAGCGCGCCGATGCCGCCCATTTTCTTCATCTGCGCCAATTGCTGGCGCAAATCGTCAAGGTCGAACTGGCCCTTGGCCAGCTTCGCCGCCATCGCCTCGGCATCCTCGGCCTCGATGGACTCCGCCGCCCGCTCGACCAGGCTGACCACATCGCCCATGCCCAAAATGCGCCCGGCGATGCGCGCGGGATGAAATGGCTCAATCGCGTCCAGCTTTTCGCCGGTCCCGGCAAATTTAATGGGCTTGCCGGTCACGGCGCGCATCGACAGGGCCGCCCCGCCGCGCGCATCGCCGTCCATCCGGGTCAGCACCACCCCGGTGAGCGCCACCTGGTCGCTGAACCGCTGCGCCACCTGCACCGCGTCCTGGCCGGTCAGACTGTCCACCACCAACAGGGTTTCCGCCGGCGTGGCCACCGCCGCCACCGCCTGCATCTCGTCCATCAATTGCTGATCGACGTGCAACCGCCCCGCCGTGTCCAGCATCAACACGTCGAAACCCTGAAGCTTTGCCGCCTGCAGCGCGCGCCTTGCGATTTCCACCGGCGACTGGCCCGGCACAATCGGCAATGTTGCCACCCCGGCCTGGGTGCCCAGCACCGCCAACTGCTCCTGCGCCGCCGGGCGGTTGACGTCCAGCGATGCCATCAGCACCTTTTTCCGGTCTTTTTCGGTCAGCCGCTTGGCCAATTTGGCGGTGGTGGTGGTTTTGCCCGACCCTTGCAGGCCCACCATCATGATGATCGCGGGCGGGGCGGCATTCAGGTCCAGCTCGGCGGCGTCCGCGCCCAGCATGTCGGTCAGCGCGTCGCTGACAATCTTGACCACCTGTTGCCCCGGGGTGACCGACCGCAGCACATTCTGGCCAACCGCAACCTCGGTCACCTGATCGACAAAGCTGCGCACCACCGGCAGGGCGACGTCGGCTTCCAGCAGCGCCACCCGCACTTCGCGCATCGCGGCGCGGACATCGGCCTCGGTCAGCGCGCCGCGCCCCTTCAACCGGTCAAACACGCCGCCAAGGCGTTGGCTCAAGCTGTCAAACATGAATCTCGCCTTTCTCACCCGCTGCGGCGCGCACCGACTCGGCCCGCCAGCTCCAACATCCCGCCACGAAAACGGCGCCGGTGAGCGAAACCTCGCCAACCAGCGTCATCTGCGGCCACCATTTTGGCGGCGCGCACCCGTGTTCGCCCGCGAACCTTGCCCCGCTGGCACCCGGCCATTAGGCGAAATGGCGGCTTTTGGCAACCATCGGCAACCAGCAGGCGAACGCCGCGCCATTTACCCGATGGTAGCCAATGCAGCGCATAGGCTGATGGTTGATGGCTATCCCCCGACTCTTGGCGCGCCGCGCCGATGTCACGCTGTGGCAATTCGGCTTTGCAGCGGCGATGCTGGCGCTGACCGGGGCCAATTTTGCGCTGGCCGCCGGGGTGGCGGCGGGCTGGTTGGCGCCGGGGTCAGGGGCAATGTTGACCGCCGCGCTGGCGCTGAACGCGGCACTGGCGCTGCTCGCTTGGCGGCACCAGCATGACCGCCAGCGGCTGCGGGCCGCCGCAGCCGGGGCTGAGGCCCATGCCGAGCGGATCGCGGCCACCGACGCACTGACCGGGTTGATGAACCGCGACACGCTGTTGCACCGCCAGCGGCCATGGCCAGCGCAGCAAATTGCCGCTGGCAAGACCCCGGTGATATTGGTGGCCGGGCTGGAACAATATCGCGCGATTGGCGACCTGCACGGCCATGGTGCGGGCGATGCGCTGGTGGCGGCGGCGGCGCGGCGGATCGCCGATGCCCTGCCGCCTGCCGCGCTGCTGGCCCGGCTGGGGGCCGATCAATTTGCCATCGGCCTGGGGCTGGCCACCGGGGCCGAGGCGCTGGGGCTGGCCAACCAGTTGCTGATCGCCCTGAATGGGGCTTCGGATGCCCATGCCGATGGCGATGCCGATCGCGGCGGCGGGGCGGCGACGGGCATCCGCGCTGCGGTCGGCCTCGCCCAACCGGTGGGCCCGGGTGAGCCGCTGGCCGATCTGGTCCGCCGCGCCGGGATTGCCATGTCCCAGGCGCAATTTGCCGGCGGCAACCGGGCGATGTGGTTCACCCCGGCGATGGAGGCGGCGTTGCTGAGGCGCGCGGATACCGAGGCCGCGATCCGCAGCGGCGCGGCGCGCGGGGAGTTCATCCCCTATTTCGAGGCGCAGGTGGATCTGGCGACCGGCGCGGTCGCCGGATTTGAAATGCTGATGCGGTGGCAGCGGCCGGGTCATGGCCTGATCCAGCCCGATGATTTCATCGCTGTCGCTGAACGATCGGACCAGATTGCCGCCATATCCTGGGCGGCAATCGCTCAGGCCATGGACCATGCGCTGGGCTGGGATCCCCGGCTGACGCTGGCGGTCAACATTGCCCCGCGCCAATTGGCTGACCCCTGGTTTGCCCAGCGGCTGATGAAATTGCTGACCACCAGCGGTTTTCCGCCCAGCCGTCTCGACATTGAACTGACCGAAAGCGCGCTGATCGACAATCTGGCGCTGGTACAATCGACCATGACCAGTTTGAAAAACATCGGCGTCGGCCTGTCGCTGGATGATTTTGGCACCGGTTACAGCTCGCTGTCGCACCTCAGGATGTTGCCGTTCGACCGGATCAAGATCGACCGCAGCTTTGTCACCTCGATGGCTGACGATGCCAATGTCGCCGCGATGGTGCTGGCGATTGTCCGCATGGGCGACAGTCTGGGCATGGCGGTCACGGCTGAGGGGGTGGAAAGCGCCGAGGTGGCGGCGATGCTCGCCGAAATGGGCTGCGCCCGGGGGCAGGGCTGGCATTTTGGCCGTGCCGCCACCCCGGCGGACACCCGCCGCTGGCTGGCCGGGAATGCGGCGGTGGCCCAGCGGGCGTAAGCCCGCGCAAATGCCAAACGCCGGGCGTAAGCCCGCGCAAATGCCGAACGCCGGGCGTAAGCCCGCGCAAATGCCAAACGCCGGGCGTAAGCCCGCGCAAATGCCG
>DAIUBZ010000234.1:0-3311 GCA_036846445.1 Sphingopyxis sp.
AATTTCATCGCCTCGATCGCCACGGTGGCGCACGCCCCCTGCGCCACCCGGGCGGCGACGATCCCGCCGGCGATATCCATTTGGGCCAGCACCCAGCCGCCGAAAATATGGCCGTTGCTGTTGATATCGGCCGGGCGCGGCACCACCCGCAAAATCGGGTCGGCGGGCAAATGTTCGGCGGTCATCATCGCTGCGCCGTCATGAGTCGCGCAAATCCTCGAACGGATCGTCGATCGATTCGTCATGGCCGGTGCCGCTCGATAAAAATACCAGGCCCATCAGCAGCGCGGTCAGCAACAGGGACCCCGCGATTCCCAGCCCGGTGGCGATGACCATGTGGATCGACAGATTGTCGCCCGCCACCAGCGTCAATATGGTCAGCCCGGCGATCACCGTTGCCGCCGTCGCCAGCGCCATCCAGCCCATCAGGCGGCGGTATCTGGCCCAGGCGATGCGGGCGGTGGCGGGGTCATCCAGCGGCGATGGGCGAGTCATGGCGACGTCATAGAAGCAATGGCGGTGCTGGCCAATATATTATAGCTTGCGGGCAATATAGACCGATGGGCAGGGGAGAGACCAGCATGAGCATAGCAGCAATTTTGGCCGGGCGCAGCGGCGGGGTGATTGCGGCCTCGCCCGATGACAAGGTGGGCGCGGCCGTCACCCTGCTCGCCAAACATCGTATTGGCGCGGTTCCGGTGGTGGATGAGCCAGTGGCTGATGGCATCGCCGCCGTGGACGCGGCAGTCGTCGGCATTTTTTCGGAACGCGATCTGGTGCGGCTGCTGGCCGCTGGCGGGCCAGCCGCGCTCGATCAGCGGCTGGGCGACGTGATGACGCTGGCCCCGGTTAACTGCACCTCGGAAACCCCGGTCCTGCAAGCATTGGGCATCATGACCCAGCGGCGGATTCGCCATTTGCCGGTGGTTGATGCCGGGCGGCTGGTCGCCTTTGTGTCCATTGGCGATCTGGTGAAATACCGCATCGACCGGATTGAGGCAGAGGCGGCGGCGCTGCGCGATTATATCTCGGGCTGAATCGGTTTTGGGTCAGCTTGAGGCACGGCATCGCGCCGCGCCAGCCGCAGCAATTCGTCCACCGCTGGCCGCTGCACCAGCCACAGCAGGAGGGCATAGCTGACCGCGCCGACCGCCGCCAACCCCGCCAGCCGCAGCGGCGCCGGTGCGGCGGCAATGCCGCTCCATGCATCCAGCGCCAACACCAGCGCCGCCATGCCCGCTGCGCAGCTCACCCCCGGCGTGACGGCGCGGGCGACCTCGGTCAGCCGGACGCCGACGATCGGGCGCGCCACCCATGCGGTCAGTGCCAATAGCAGCGGCGCCGAAACCAGCCATGCCGCCGCCATGCCGATCAACCCGAATTGCGCGCCGACCATAAAGCCGGCTGGAAACAAGACCGCCCCGGCGAGCGAGGTCCGGGCGGTCAGCCATGGCCGGCCCATCGCGTTCATCACCGGGGCGAACAGAACCTGGACCGTCATGAACGGCATCGCGATGGCCAGCAGCTGGATATATGGGACCATATCCAGCCATTTGGCCGACAGCAGTGTTTCCACCAGTGGCGCCGCCGTCACGGCGATGCCGGCATAAACCGGCGCGGCGACCAGCATGATCAGCCGCACCGCCTTTTGAAACGACCAGCGCACTCCGTCCGGATCGTCTTGCAAGCGGCTGAATGCCGGAAAAGCGACCTCGTTGAGCGGGGGCACGAATTTGGCGACAAATATCTGGGCCAGAAACAACCCCTCGGCATAAAGGCCGATTTCATAGGGGGTGAATTGCCGCGCGCCGATCATGATGTCGGCCTGTGTTTGCACCAGCCAGAAAAAATGGCTGGCCAACAAGGCGCCGCCAAAGCCGATAATCTGGGCGCAGCCGCGAAAGTCGAAGCTGGGCCATACCAACAGCCGGGCCGCAATCGTCAGCCCGATCGCCCGCGCCCAAAAGCCTGCAATCGGGGCAAATACCAATGTCCACACGCCCAGGCCAGACGTGGCACAGACCAGCGCAGTGGTCGCGCCAATCAGTGCCGCCGCCAGATTCACGAGCGCCTGTCGCCGGAAATCCAGCGTCCGGCTCATCATCACCTCCGGCAGGGCGATGAAGGGGATCGCCAGAAAGATCAGCGCCTGCACCCGCAGCAGATCAGCGACCAGCGGCTGGCGGAAATAGGCCGCCGCCAATGGGGCCGCGGCAAATTGCAGCGCCGCCAGCCCGGCGTTGAGCAGCAGCAGCAGGCCAAACGCCTGCCGCACCCGGCGCGGATTCAGCTCCGCCGTCTGAACCAATGCCGCCGCAAAGCCATAGCCATTGAGGAACGACAGAAACGCCAGCACCACCTGGGTCATGGCAAAAATGCCATAATCCGCCGGATCGAGCAGGCGAAACACCGCAAGCGTGGACCCCCAGGTGATGCACTGCGCCACGATCTGGCTGCCTGACCGCCAGATCAGTGCGCTGCGTACCCGGTCACGAAAGCTGATGAGCGGCGGTTCGGATATGGGGTCACTGGCAGGGGGCATCAGGGTTCCAGACAGAAGGGCGATGATTTTACCGCGGCTGTGCGAGTCGAAAATCCAGCCATTTAGAGGAGCTTGCGAAACGGTGGCGATTCTAGCAAAGCCGGAACAGCGGTAAACCGCCTATTGCCGACCCCAGCGCCGGGATATGCAACAAAAGTGCAAAAAGGGTGTTGACGCGAATCGAACCCCCCCATATAGGCCTCTCCACCGACGCGGCGCAGTTCGCTGAAACCGGTCGGTCGCCAACATTACGGACAACAGTCCCCCGATAGCAATAGCGGGGAACGACAGTTGTCCGCTTGTTTGTCGGTTGGTTCTTTGAAATTGTGATTGTCGATGAAGGGACATGTGGGCGGCGGCCCTGGGTCCGGTGGCTTTTAGGCACCGGGTGCTCAGGTTAAAAAGCCAAGCCTGACCTGCATGTCTAACACGTTTCCATAACGTGGGAGCGGACAGCAATGTCCGTTTCCAAATGTGCAAGCCAGGCTCCTAAAAATGAGCGGGTTTGTCAGGGACATTCCGCCTTGGCAAATTCGGACATCAAACTTGAGAGTTTGATCCTGGCTCAGAACGAACGCTGGCGGCATGCCTAACACATGCAAGTCGAACGAAGTCTTCGGACTTAGTGGCGCACGGGTGCGTAACGCGTGGGAATCTACCCTTGGGTGCGGAATAACTCGGAGAAATCCGTGCTAATACCGCATGATGTCGAAAGACCAAAGATTTATCGCCCAGGGATGAGCCCGCGTAGGATTAGCTAGTTGGTGAG
>DAIUBZ010000235.1:0-3287 GCA_036846445.1 Sphingopyxis sp.
TTATTGGTCGGGGAGAGAGGATTCGAACCTCCGGCCCCTGCCTCCCGAAGACAGTGCTCTACCAGGCTGAGCTACTCCCCGACCGGACCCGGCGGCGCTTGGCCGCCATGAGGGCAGGCGGGTGCACTAGCGGGCATGATGGGCTTATACAAGCGGCAATTGTCGATGGCCGGGTGGGGCAGTGGCTCAAATCAGCCCGGCGCGGCGGAAGCTGAAATGCCCGTGCCCAGTCAGGACCAGATGGTCGCTCAAATGCATATCGACCAGTTCCAGCAATTGGGCGATCTGCCGGGTCAGCCGCAGGTCAGCCCCGCTGGGCTGGGGATTGCCGGATGGATGGTTATGCGCCATCTGGATGGTGATGCTGCGCCCGTCCCTGATCACGTCCCGCACCAACGCGCCTGGCCAATTCACCGTGCCAGCGGTATTTTCGCTGTGGCGCACCCAGCCGCTCAAACAATCGCGCGCATCAAAGCCCAGCAGCACCAGCGATTCATGCCGGCCCACCAGCGCCGGACGGATGAGGTCGCGCACCACCGTGGTTTCGTCGGCGATTGCGACAAAGCCGTTCAGCGGCAAGTCCGGCGCAGCGGGGCGGCGCGAACCGGTCGCCGGGGGGGCGGGCTGGGGCACCAGGACAGATCGGAGCGCAGGATTCATCCGGGCCAGTGTTTGCGCCCGGCCCACCAGTGGCAAGTGGATGCTGGTCCAAAGTGGAGCGGGCACAGCGGTGGCACCCGGGCGGCTCCCGGAAATTCACCGGCAAAATGGAGCAGATTGACGATGAGCCAGCCCCGATGACGGCCCATTATGAGGAGCAATATCTGGATTTGCTGCGCCGGGTGTGGACCAGCGGCGACGAGCGGGTGGACCGCACCGGGGTTGGCACCCGGGCGCTGTTCGGGGCCACGCTGCGCTTTGATCTTGGCGATGACGCGGTCCCGCTGCTGACCACCAAACGGGTGTTCTGGAAAACGGCACTGCGCGAATTGCTGTGGTTCCTGACCGGCGACACCAATATCCGCCCCTTGCTCGCGCAGGGCGTGCGGATTTGGACCGACTGGCCGCTGGCCCGATATCGCGCCGCAACCGGCGATGCGCTGGACGCCGGCGCCTTTGAGGCGCGGGTTCTGGCCGATGCCGAATTTGCCGCCAAATGGGGCGATCTTGGCCCGGTTTATGGCGCACAGTGGGTGAATTGGCCGCGCTATGTCGATGCGGGCGGCGGCCTGTTTGCCCGGGCGGCAACCGGCCACAACCAGATTGCCGCGCTGGTGGCCGGGCTGCGCGCCAATCCGGCATCGCGCCGCCATATTTTCACCGGCTGGAATGTCGCCGAATTGGACCAAATGGCGCTGCCGCCCTGTCACATGACCTATCAGTTTCACGTCACCTCCGCCGGGCGGCTGTCGTGCCTGTTGTTTCAGCGGTCGTGCGATCTGGGGCTGGGCTTTGCGTTCAACGTGTTTGAAGCGGCGGTGCTGACCCGCATGCTGGCGCAGCAATGCGATCTGGCGGCGGGCGAGTTGGTGTGGACGGGCGGCGATGTCCATGTGTATCTGAACCATGCCGACATGGTGGCGGCGCAACTGGAACGGAAGCCATCCGGCGCGCCAAAATTGCGGTTGCTGCGCCGGGCCGACGATGTTTTCAGCTATGATTTTGCCGATTTCGCGGTGGAGGATTACACCCCCCAGGCGCATCTCGCCGCGCCGGTGGCTGTGTAATAATATTGCCCGAATAGGCAATATCTGCCAAGTTTGGCGAATCAAGTGGCGGGAGTGTGAGCGATATGGCTGACAAGCATCGGCAACCAGCGCCCAATTTGCCGCCGCTGGCGCTGCACGTTCCCGAACCCCGGTTCCGCCCGGGGGACGAACCGGATTTCAGCGGCATTGTCGTGCCGCCGGTGGACGCGATTCCCCGTCCCGATGAAGGCGCCCATCCCGATATGTTGCGCGATCTGGCCTATGGGCTGGTGCGGGTGCTGGGCGATGATGGTGGTGCCACCGGGTCGTGGAATCCGGCGCTGCCGCCTGAACGGACGCGGGAATTGGTGCGGCTGATGATGTTGACCCGCGCCTTTGACGACCGGATGTTCCGGGCGCAGCGACAGGGCAAGACCAGCTTTTATATCAAATCATTGGGCGAGGAGGCGGTGTCGGTGGCCCCGGCCATGGCGCTCGACCGCGATGACATGTGTTTCCCCAGCTATCGCCAACAGGGGATTTTGATCGCGCGCGGCTATCCGCTGACCGCGATGATGAACCAGATTTATTCGAACAAGGCCGATCCGTTGAAGGGCCGGCAATTGCCGATCATGTACAGTGCCCGGGACCATGGCTTTTTCAGCATATCCGGCAATCTGGCGACCCAATATCCGCAGGCGGTGGGCTGGGCGATGGCATCGGCGGTGCGCGGCGACAGCCGGATTGCGGCGGTGTGGTGCGGCGAGGGGTCAACCGCAGAGGGGGATTTTCACAGCGCGCTGACCTTTGCCGCCGTGTATAATGCGCCGGTGATTTTCAACGTGGTGAACAACCAGTGGGCGATTTCATCCTTTTCCGGGGTGGCGGGCGCGGAACGCACCACCTTTGCCGCCCGCGCCATTGGCTATGGCATTGTCGGCATTCGCGTGGATGGCAATGACCCGTTGGCGGTTTATGCGGCCACGCGCTGGGCCGCCGACCGGGCGCGGGCCAATCACGGCCCCACTCTGATCGAGCATTTCACCTATCGGGCGGAGGGACACAGCACGTCCGACGACCCCGGCGCCTATCGCCCCGCGCGCGAGGCGGCGGCGTGGCCGCTGGGCGATCCCATTGCCCGGCTGCGCGACCATTTGTGCCATATTGGTGAATGGGACGACGCCCGCCATGCCGCGCTGGAGGCGGAATTGGCCGCTGAGGTGAAGGCAGCCCAAAAGGTGGCGGAAGCCAATGGCACGCTGGGCCATGGGCTGCACCACCCGTTTGAGACGATGTTCGACGATGTGTTCGAGGATATGCCGTGGCATTTGCGTGAACAATGCGCCGAGATGCAGGCGGAGCGCGACCAGAAATTCGGGGCGGCGGAATGACCGACGCCCGGCCCATGACGATGATCGAGGCGATCAACAGCGCGATGGACGTGATGTTGGCGCGCGATGCCGACGTGGTTTTGTTGGGTGAAGATATTGGCTATTTCGGGGGGGTATTTCGCGCCACGGCCGGGCTTCAGGCCAAATATGGCAACCAGCGGGTGCTGGACACGCCGATCAACGAATGCGGTATCATCGGGGTGGCGGT
>DAIUBZ010000236.1:0-3257 GCA_036846445.1 Sphingopyxis sp.
AACGGGGTCGGGAGCGGAACGGCAGGTTTTTTTGAAAATTGTGCGAAATCGGACTGTGGGAAACTGTGAAATTTTCCAGAGCCGACCACCACTCCATACAATAGCGCCTCAATCAAATACTACCGATTTTGCAACTGAGCCGCGCATTGGTGCAAGGTGACGGGGGGTCGGGCGGCAGGGTTCAGCCCGCCAGCATCGCCCGCACCGCCGCCACCGCTGCATCCGCCGCCGCGCCGTCGGGTCCGCCGCCTTGCGCCATGTCGGGGCGGCCGCCGCCGCCCTGGCCGCCCAGTGCGGTGACGGCGGCCCGCACCAGATCGACGGCGTTGGCGGGCAGGCTGCCGTCCGCCGCCGGAGCTACGCCCACCGCCACCGATGCCTTGCCATCGTTCACCGCCACCAGCACCGCCGCGCCGCCGTCGGTCAGCCGCGCCTTCATGTCGTCGATCACCCCGCGCAGCCCCTTGGGGTCCAGCCCCTGCACCGTACGGGCCAGCAAATGGGTGCCGCCCACTGCCTCGGGCGCGCTGTCGTCGCTGCCTGCCCCGCCCAGCGCCAGCGCCTGGCGCGCCTCGGCCAGTTCGCGTTCCGCCTTTTTCAGCGCATCGGCCAGCGCCGCCACCCGGGCCGGGGCGTCATCGGGCGCGGTTTTCAACGTGGCGGCGATCGCGCGCAGCGCATCGTCGCGGCCGGTCAGCCACAGCCGCGCTGCCTCGCCCGTCAGCGCCTCAATCCGCCGCACCCCCGATGCCACCGCGCCCTCGCTGATGATTTTCACCAGCGCAATGTCACCGGTGGCGGCGACATGGGTGCCGCCGCACAATTCCACCGAATAGGCGGCATCATCGCCGGCCCCCATGCTGAGCACCCGCACTTCGTCGCCATATTTTTCGCCGAACAGCGCCATTGCCCCCGCCGCAATTGCATCGTCGGGAGTCATCAAGCGGGTTTCGACCGCCGCATTGCTGCGGATTTGCGCGTTGACATCAGCCTCGACCGCGGCAATTTCGCCTGCATCCATTGCCTTGGGATGGGCAAAGTCGAACCGCAGCCGGTCGGCGGCGACCATGCTGCCCTTTTGCGTGACATGGCCGCCCAGCCGGGCGCGCAGCGCAGCGTGCAACAAATGGGTGGCGCTGTGGTTGGCGCGGATTGCGTCGCGCCGCACGGCATCAATCGCCAGTTGCACCGTATCGCCGACCTTCACCCCGCCGCTGGCGATCCGGGCGTGGTGGGCGTGCAGCCGGCCCAGCGGCTTGGCCGTATCGCTCACCTCGGCACGCAGGCCATCGGGCGACGAAATCACCCCGCTGTCACCCATTTGCCCGCCGCTTTCGCCGTAAAATGGCGTCTGATTTACCAATATGGTGACTTCATCGCCCGCCAGAGCGGCGTCAACGGTTCGCCCGTCCCTGACCAGCGCCACCACCACCGCCTCGCCGCTGCTGCTGCTATAGCCGGTGAATTCGGTCGCCCCATGGGTTTCGGCCAGATCGAACCAAATCTCGTCCGACGCCCGCTCGCCGCTGCCCTTCCACGCCGCCCGCGCCGCCGCACGCTGCCCGGCCATGGCGGTGTCGAACCCGGCGCGGTCCACGCCGATGCCCTGCGCCCGCAGCGCATCCTCGGTCAGATCATAGGGAAAGCCATAAGTGTCATAAAGTTTGAACGCGACATCGCCCGCCAGCACCGCGCCCGCGCCCATGCCCGCCGTGGCTTCGTCCAGCAGCCGCAGCCCCTTGTCCAGCGTCTGGCGAAAGCGCACTTCCTCACGCGCCAGCGTTTCTGTCACCAGCGGCTGGGCGCGCAGCAATTCGGGGTAAGCCACGCCCATTTCCGCCACCAGCGCGGGCAGCAGCCGGTGCATCAACGGGTCTTTCGCGCCCAGCAAATGGGCGTGGCGCATCGCGCGGCGCATGATCCGGCGCAGGACATAGCCGCGCCCCTCGTTCGACGGCAGCACCCCATCAGCCATCAAAAAGCTGGCGGCGCGCAAATGGTCGGCGATCACCCGGTGGCTGGCCCGGGCCGCGCCCTCGGCCGCCACCCCGGTCAGCTCCACCGATGCCGCAATCAGCGCGCGGAATGTGTCGGTGTCGAAATTGTCGCTGACCCCCTGCATCACCGCAGCAATGCGTTCCAGCCCCATGCCGGTGTCGATGCTGGGCCGGGGCAGGTCCACCCGCTCGCCGCCCGGCAATTGTTCATATTGCATGAACACCAGATTCCAGATCTCGACAAAACGGTCGCCGTCCTCGTCCGGGCTGCCCGGGGGGCCGCCGGGGATATGCGCGCCATGATCGTAAAAAATCTCGCTGCACGGCCCGCACGGACCGGTGTCGCCCATCGACCAGAAATTGTCCGATGTGCTGATACGGATGATCCGGTCATCGGGCAATCCGGCGATTTTGCGCCACAGGGCGGCGGCCTCGTCATCGGTGTGATAGACGGTGACGCACAGCCGGTCGCGCGCCAGCCCCCAGGTGCCGGTAATCAACCGCCACGCATGGTCGATCGCCGCTTCCTTGAAATAATCGCCGAACGAGAAATTGCCCAGCATTTCAAAAAATGTGTGGTGGCGCGCGGTATAGCCGACATTGTCGAGATCATTGTGCTTGCCGCCCGCCCGCACGCATTTCTGGGACGAAGTGGCGGTGGAATAGCCGCGGGTTTCGACCCCGGTGAACAGATTTTTGAACGGCACCATCCCGGCATTGGTGAACATCAATGTCGGGTCATTGTGCGGCACCAGCGGCGCGGATGGCACCACCGCATGGCCAGCGGCGGCAAAATGGTCCAGGAACGACCGGCGGATATCATTGGTGGACGTGAGCGCGCTGTTTGTCATGGCGCCAGCGATTACGGCCTTTGCCGCGCCGCGACAAGCGGGGAGTTCAGCGGGGTCAGCGCCCCATCAAAAGCCATAATAGGCCCCGCCCTGTTCCCGCGCGCGTTGCCATGCCGGGCGGGCGTGGATGGTCGCCACAAATGCCGCCAATTTGGGATATGCTGCGCCCGCGCCCTGCATCACCGCGATTTCCGCCGGAAAGGACAGCATGATGTCGGCGGCGGTCAGGCTGTCGCCGACGAACCAGCCGCTCTCGCCAATCCGTGCCTCCATAAAGCTGAAATGGCTGGCCAATTGCTGCTGGATGCGTGGCTGCAAGGGCGCGGCGGCATCGCCCAGCCGGCTGGTATAGAGTTGCAACAGGATCGGCGTCATCGCCGACCCTTCGGCAAAATGCAGCCATTCCAGA
>DAIUBZ010000237.1:0-3253 GCA_036846445.1 Sphingopyxis sp.
TCAGCCACCGGTTTCTGGCGCTGCTTGAAACATCGGCCAGCGTTGGCCCCGGCACCGGCTGGCAGGCGGCGCCGATCCTGCTGCACGATGCGGGGGGCAGGCTGATCGCCGCCGCCCCGGCTTATGTGAAGGGGCATAGCCAGGGCGAATATATTTTCGACCATAGCTGGGCCGATGCGTGGGAACGGGCGGGCGGGCGCTATTATCCCAAATTGCAGCTTGCGGTGCCGTTCACCCCGGTCCCGGGACAACGGGTGCTGGCACCCGGCGGCGCGGCCGACGCCGGGGCGGTGATCGCCGCCGCCGCCGCGCTGGTGGAGCAACAGGGCTGGTCGTCAGCCCACGCGACCTTTGTGGCGCCGGATCAGGTGCGGCTGTTTGCCGATGCGGGCTGGCTGCTGCGCCGCGATGTCCAATTTCACTTCACCAACCCGGGCTATGCCAGCTTCGACGATTTTCTGGCGACGCTGACTTCGGCCCGGCGCAAACAATTGCGCAAGGAGCGCGCGCGCGCGGCGGCGGGGCTGACCATCGCCAATCTGACCGGCGGCGACCTGTCGGCGGCGCATTGGGACGCGATGTGGGAGTTTTATCAGGACACGGGCGCGCGCAAATGGGGGCGGCCCTATCTGACCCGCGCCGCCTTTGCCGCGCTGGCGGCGGACATGGCCGATGACGTGATTTTGACGCTGGCGTTTGACGGGGCGCGGATTGTGGCCGGGGCCATGCATTTTGTCGGCGGCGACACCCTTTATGGCCGCTATTGGGGCGCGGTGGATGAGCGGCCTTTCCTGCATTTCGAGCTGTGCTATTATCAGGCGATTGATCTGGCGATCGCGCGGGGGCTGGCGACGGTTCAGGCCGGGGCGCAGGGTGGCCACAAATTGGCGCGTGGCTATGCGCCAGTGGCCTGCTGGTCAGCGCATTATATCGCCAACCCCGGCTTTCGGTCCGCCGTTGCCGATTTTCTGGACCGCGAGACCGCGGCCCAAGCGGCAGAATGGGACTGGCTGGCAGCGCAATTGCCGTTCAAATCGGCCCATCCCGACTGACCGGTGGTTCAGGCAGCAGAGCGCCGCGCCGTCTTGCGCTGCGCGGTTGCGTCCAGCCACGCCCGGGCCTGACGCTGGGCCTCGGCAATCTCATCGCGGTCCATTTCGGCGGCAATATCGGCGCGGCAGGCCTGTCCCTCGCGGTTGCCGCCCAGCGCGGCAAGGTTGAACCATTTGTGCGCCTGAACCAGATCGACATCCACCCCGCCGGTGCCGGTCGAAAAAGCGATGCCCAGATCAAAATAGGCGCTGCTGTCGCCGTTGGCGGCAGCAGCCAATCGGCTGTCGATCAAAAATTGGCCGCTTTTCATGCTGTTGGCCATTGTCATTACCCTTATTTGCTTGGCCCGAAACGCGGCCCATGCGGGGTAAATTTGCCGTTCATCATCACCAAATGGTTAACGCGGGCGGTTTTTTATATGGTGAGCCGCCAACTCTCTGATATTCAACCATAAATCAATCCGGAAAAATCGGCATATTGTCGATCAGGCGGGTGGTGCCAATGCGTGCCGCCGCCAAAATCCGCGCACCGGCCTGGGCCCGGTCCAGCCGGGTCAGGCGCAGCCCGTCGACCAATTCCACATAATCCACCCGGTCGAAACCGGCGGCGATGATCGCGGCGCGGCACGCGGCCAGCGCCGCCGGGGCTGCGCCCCCGCTGGCCATCGCGGCGGCGGCGGCGGCCAGAGCGGCGGGAAATGCCGCTGCCTGTGCCCGTTGCTCCGGCGTCAGATACTGGTTGCGCGACGACCGCGCCAGCCCATCCGCTTCGCGCACAATTGGCACGCCAACAATCTGGACCGGGAAATTCAGATCATGCGCCATCCGGCGGATGATCGCCAATTGCTGCCAATCCTTTTCGCCGAACAGGGCGACATCGGGTGCAACCTGATTCAGCAATTTGGCAACGACCGTGGCCACCCCGTCAAAATGGCCGGGCCGGGCTGCGCCGCAATAATTGTCACCCAATTCGCCCACATGGACATGGGTGCGGTGGCCTTCCGGATAGACGGCGGCGACATCCGGTGCCCACAACAGCGCCGTCCCGGCGTCCCGCAACAGGGCGGCGTCGGCGACCTCACGCCGGGGATAGGCGCTGAAATCTTCCGCCGGGCCAAATTGGGTGGGGTTGACGAAAATCGACACCACCACCCGGCTGGCCCGCGCCGCCGCCGCCGCGACCAGCGCCATATGCCCGGGGTGCAGCGCGCCCATGGTCGGCACCAGCGCCACGGTGTCGCCAGCCCGCCGCCACCCCGCGACGCACCCGCGCAGTTCGGCAATGTCACGGATGATTTGCACCGGCCGCCCGCCTTCGATAATGCAGCGCGTCGGCACCGCTGTGCCTTCGGTCCGCTCGCCGCCCTTTCGTCCCTTCTGGTAAAAGCTGCAACCTTGATGACTATGCGCCCGCCCCATTTCATCCTGTTTGCCAATGAAAAGGGCGGCACGGGCAAATCCACCTGCGCGGTGCATTTCGCTGTCGCGCTGGCCAGTCAGGGGTGGCGGGTGGCCGGGCTGGACCTTGATTCGCGCCAGCGGACATTTCACCGCTATCTGGAAAACCGCCGGGCGACGGCGGCGCGGCTGGACATAGATTTGCCCACCCCACGCTTTGACGTATTCCACGGCGAGTCGGTGGCGCGGCTGGACCAGCAATTGGCGGCGCTGGCCCAGGATTGCGACTATCTGATCGTCGATACGCCGGGGCGCGACGACCCATTCACCCGGCTGCTGGCGGCGCGCGCCGACACGCTGGTCACGCCAATGAACGACAGTTTTATCGATTTTGACCTGATCGGCCAGGTGGACCCCGACACATTCAAGGTGGTGCGGCCCAGCTTTTATGCCGAGTTGATCTGGGATTTGCGCAAGGCGCGGGCCCGGACGGATGGCCGCAGCATCGATTGGGTGGTGCTGCGCAACCGGCTGCAACATGTCGAGGCGCGCAACATGCGGCGGGTGAATGATGCGCTTGGCCAATTGGCCGGCCGGGTCGGGTTTCGCCTGATTCCCGGGCTGGGCGAACGGGTGATTTACCGCGAACTGTTTCCCGCCGGCCTGACCTTGCTGGACAAGGGGCATTTGGGCAATATGGGCATGGCCCATGTCGTGGCACGGCAGGAATTGCGCGAGGCGCTGGGCGGGCTGAACCTGCCGATGCGCGAAAAATATCATGCCGACGGCGACTTGTTTGCAAT
>DAIUBZ010000238.1:0-3252 GCA_036846445.1 Sphingopyxis sp.
GCTTGATCCGCAATTTTCAGGGCCTGACCGCCAAGCCGCTGATCCCTGCCCAATCGGTGCAGCCGGTGCGCCGGCCCTGCCGCCGGGCGGCGGCGGGCGTCATTCCGCCAAGCGCAACGGGCCGAGCGGGCGCACCGACGCGCGCCAGCCTGGCAAATTGGGCGCTGCCCAGCGCGGGCGCGCCGGGGTGGCTGGCGGTGGGAAACACCGGCGAAATCAGCGCATGGCCGATGCGCGCCCGGGCGACCGCCCGCGCCTCGCCCGGCCCATGCACCGGCGCGCTGGTGCTGAGGCCCAGCCGGCGGGCGCGGGCCGCCGCCGCGTGGGACCGGCAGCGCAGATGCACGCCGCCGCAGCCCCAGCGGGCGGCAAGCGCGGGCGTGCCAGCCAACCACAGAGTCAACCGCCGGGCGCGGGCGATGCGCCGCAGCACGCTGACCAGCCGGTGACGCGCGCGGGTGGGCAATTCGTCGCTGCGCACCACGACATTGCTGCCGGGGGGCAAGCGGCGGGCCGCGCCAATGCCATGGTCCGCCAGCCGCCGGTCGGTCATCAGCCACACCCCGCTGGCTGGGCCATCCCGGCGGCGGCGGATCATCGCGGGCTGGCGCTGGGGCATCGCCATTTCTATACAGCCGCCACGGCACGGTGCAATCCGCCGCCCGCTGCCCACCGGAGTTTGCCCATGTCTGCCGCCGCCCGCCTGTCTGCCGTCCAATCCGCCATCGCCGCTGCGGCGGCAGAGGCGCAGCGCCGGGCCGACGCGGTCACCCTGATTGCGGTCAGCAAAACCCATGGGCCGGACGCCATCACGCCCCTGATTGCCGCCGGGCAGCGCGATTTTGGCGAGAACCGCGTGCAGGAAGCGGCGGCAAAATGGCCCGCCCTGCGCGCGGCCACTCCGGGCATCCGGCTGCACCTGATCGGCCAGTTGCAATCGAACAAGGCCGGTGATGCCGCGCTGCTGTTCGATGCCATTCACAGCGTGGACCGGCCATCACTGGTGACCGCATTGGCGGGGGCGTGCCGCGCGGCGGGGCGACAGCCGGATTTGTTTGTTCAGGTGAATATCGGCGATGAACCGCAAAAGGGCGGCTGCCCGGTGGGGGAATTGCCCGCGCTTTTGGCCATGGCGGCGGATGCCGGGCTGGTCATTTCGGGCTTGATGGCGGTGCCGCCCGCCCGGCTTGAGCCTGCGCCCTTTTTCGCGCTGCTGGCCGAATTGGCGGCGCGGCGCGGGCTGGCTGGGTTGAGCATGGGGATGAGCGGCGATTTTGCCACGGCAGTCAAATTGGGGGCCACCCATGTCAGGGTGGGTTCGGCGCTGTTTGGCGAACGCGCCGCGCCATAACGCAAATGGGGCCGCCCGCACCCGGCGGACGGCCCCACACCCGCGGCGTTGGTGGTCAGAATTTGCCGCGCAGCGTTGCCCCGAATGTGCGTGGTTCGGCCAGAAATTGCGAGAATATCTGGCGGCCACCGGGGAATTGCGGATCGACAAAGGGTGCTGCCGTCGTCCCGGCCTGGAATGGCGAGTTGAACGCCACCTGGGCATATTGCTGGTTGAACAGATTTTGCGCCCAAAACTCCAGCGCCCATTTCTCATCCGGCCCGCGCACGCCCACCCGGGCATTGAACAGGGCAAAGCCATCCTGAGCCTTTTGCGGGAACAGGTCGGACCCGGTGTTATAGTCGCTGGTCATCCGGCCATCGATATAGACCAAGCCGGTCATGCCGCTGCTGCCCAGATCGGGGGTCCAGGCGATGCTGCCGGTCGCCACAATATCCGGCGCATTCGACATTTGATTGCCCGGCAACACCCGCAGCGCCGGATCAAGCCGCGCACCGGAGGCATTGCCGACCAGATCGCTGCGATAGCGGGTTTCGGCATAGGTCAGCCCGGCGGACACCCGCAGCATCGGCGCGGGGTTCAGCGATGCCTCCAGCTCCACCCCCTGCGCCCGCACGCCCCAGCCGATATTGTCGGCGGCGCAAGTGCCGTTGGTGGGGTTTACCGCCGTCTGACAGCCATTGATCGTCTGGACGACAAACACCGCGCCGTTAAAGGTGTTGAGCTGGAAATTGCTGAAGTCCGACCGGAAGCCCGATATGCTGAGGCTGAACGGCCCGGTCGCATATTTTGCGCCAATTTCATAGGCATTGACCAGTTCGGGATCAAATTGCAGCCCGCGCACCAGCGCCTGTGCCCCGCCAACCGAGGCAAATGACGGCACCGGACTTTTCAGCGCCGACCGGTCCAGGTTGAACCCGCCAGCCTTATACCCGCGCGAGAAGCTGGCATAGATGAGCAGATCGTCGGTGGCCTTATATGACAAGATGCCGGTGCCGGTCAGCTGGTCCTCGCTCCGCCGGTCGTTGATCGTGACATTGTTGAGTTCCGACGTGCTGTTGCCCTGACAGGCCAGCCCGATCAGCCCTTGGGCGGTCGGGGCCAAGCCCGGCGTTGTGGTCAATGACCCCACCAAGCCCTGCACCGTCACGCAGGCCGTGTTGTCATTGCCGAACCGCGCATTCATCTCCTTGATATCCTTGGTATAGCGCAGGCCAAGGGTCAGATCGAGCCGGTCGGTGATGTGGACGATATTGTGGGTGAACACGGCCCAGTTGCGGCCCTGTTGGAAATAATTGTCCACCGTCGCGCCGCGGTCGCGAATGCCGTCGAGCGCATCAATCGCGCCGTAAATCAGCGGCGTAGCCGGGCCAAACAGCACTGGCCGGGCGGCCAGACACCCGGCAGATGTGGGCGAATAGAGTGCGGCCAATGCCCCCGACACCAGCCGGCACGTCGCGAAGCGGCCATAATCGCGGCCAAAACGCAAATTGTCGCGCAGCGTCAGCTTTTCATCGGCATAAAATCCGCCGATCAACCAGTCCAGCTTGCCGTCAAACGCCTCCCCTTGCAGGCGCAGTTCCTTGGTAAAGGTGTGGAACTGGCGATACACATCGTCATTGTCGGCACGGTAGAGAATATCCACCGCGCCATAATCAGTGTCCGACCCCTGGCCCGAGCGATATTGGCGATAGGCGGTGATCGACGTCAGCTTCGCCCCGCCCAGATCCCAATCAATCTGGCCCGAGATCCCGGCATCGCGGGTGCGCCCGCCAAAGCTGCGCCCGGGGCTGACGGAAATATTGCGGCCATAGCCCTGGTTGAATGCCCCAACCGGCTGGCCCAAATCGCGCAGCACATTGATGATATTGTTGCCGCCGGTTTGCAGCGGCGCCAGCGGC
>DAIUBZ010000239.1:0-3201 GCA_036846445.1 Sphingopyxis sp.
GTCAAATGGGTCGGCAAATCGGCATCCAGTGCCAGCGCATAGCCCGCCGCATCGGTGATCCCGCTGCGGTGCGACAACAGGTGCGCCAGGGTGATTTTGCGCCCCGGATGGGCCGGGTGGCGCAATTGCCAGCCCAGATAGCGCGAGACATCGGCGTCCAGGTCCAGCTTGCCCGCCTCGGCCAATCGCATGACCCCCAGCCCCACCACCAGTTTGGAAATGGAGGCAATCCGCACCAGATGGTCCGCCGTCACCGGCTTGCCGTCCGGCAACCGGTCCAGTCCCCGCACCACCCGCGCCTCGGCCGCGCCGCTTTTGTCAAACACCACCGCGACGGCGGCGGGCGGCGGGGTTGCGGGAGCCTCAGCCGCCATCACCGCCCCGGGGGCCAGCACCAGCGCCGAGGCCACCACCCACGCCCAGCCTGACCTCATTCACCCGGTCCCATCGCAAACGCGCATAATTTATTGCCATCCGGGTCACGAAAATAGGCCCCGAAAAACGCCTGTTCACCCTCATCACCGCGCACCCCCGGTTCACCCTCGCACGTCCCGCCCAGTGCCAGCGCATGGGCATGCATATTGGCCACCGCCGCGCGGCTGGCGACATTCAGCGCCAGCATATTGCCATTGCCCCGGTGCGGCGCATTGCCGTCAAAGGGGCGGGTGATGGCGACATTGCCGCCCCCAAAATCCACCCCCCACATGGTAAAGCCGCCCAGTTCGTCGCCAAATGTCATCAGCCGGCCTGCGCCCATCGGTGCCAGCAGCGCGTCGTAAAAGGCGCGGGCGCTTTCCAGATCGCTGACCCCCAGCGTTGCATATCCAATCATCATCTTCTCCCTTGTGAAGCTGCTGGTTCAGCGCGCATTGGCGGGCACCTGCATATCGCGGTTGGTGCATTCGCCCGTCCGTTTGCCAACAATCCGCATTTTCATCGTTCCCTGGGCCTCGCCGCCCGGGCCCAACGTCGATGTGGTCAGGGTGAAATCCTGGGCCGTGGCGCTGTGCGTGCCGGTGCCCGCCATTTTCACCGTGCCGTCGCCCGCTTTGCAGGTGGCGGCAAAGTCCATCCGCCCACCGCTGATATTTTGTTTGTCAAAGGTGCAATCCGCCCCGTCCCCGCCCATGTCCTTCAGATTGTCGGTGATGGATTCGGCGGCGGCCATTTCCGGGGTGACGCAGATTGACACCGCGCCGACCATGTTCATCACTTGCTTCATCTGTTCCATCTCGCCGGGCTTGACCTGTGGCCCGGTCAGTTCCAGCAGCTCGGCCTTTTGGCTCCAACTGCCCGGTTGGCGCTTGGCTGCCTCCCCGCTGGCCGCAGCGCCCCCACTGTCGCCAGCAGCCCCGCCGCCTGCAGCATCGCCGCGCGCCGCATCATCCGCGCCGCCGCCACAGCCTGCCAGCATCAGGGCCGCCGCCGCGCTGGCTAGCCAAAATCGCTGGTTCATCATCACCTCCCCGAAAACCCGAAACACCCAGACGCGCTCGATTGTCTAATCGGCCTATCCTGCCCATATTCCCCCTTATGGCAATTCAGATTCGCACCAACCTTGCTGAAATCGACAATAGCGGCGATTTCACCCCCCACCGCCCCCAGCGCCCGGACAAGGCGATGCCGGGCAGGGCGTTTGAACTGGTCAGCGAATATCAGCCAGCGGGCGATCAGCCCACCGCCATCGCCGAACTCGTGGCCGGGGTGCGGGCCAATGAGCGCGACCAGGTGCTGCTGGGTGTGACCGGTTCGGGCAAGACCTTCACCGTGGCCAAGGTGATCGAGGCGACCCAGCGCCCGGCGCTGGTGCTGGCCCCCAACAAAATCCTGGCCGCGCAATTATATGGCGAGTTCAAAAGCTTTTTTCCGAACAATGCGGTCGAATATTTCGTCAGCTATTATGATTATTACCAGCCTGAAGCCTATGTGGCGCGCAGTGACACCTATATCGAAAAAGAATCCAGCGTGAATGAGGCGATTGACCGGATGCGCCATTCGGCCACCCGCGCGCTGCTGGAACGCGACGACGTCATCATCGTCGCCTCGGTATCCTGCCTTTATGGCATTGGTTCGGTTGAGACCTATTCGGCGATGATCTTTGACCTGAAAAAAGGCCAGAGCGTGGACAGCCGGGAAATTGTCCGCAAGCTGGTGGCGCTGCAATATAAGCGCAACGATCAGGCCTTTGCCCGGGGCAATTTCCGGCTGCGCGGCGACAATCTGGAAATCTTCCCCTCCCACTATGAAGATATGGCGTGGCGGATCAGTTTCTTTGGCGACGAGATTGAGGAAATCATCGAGTTCGACCCGCTGACTGGCAAGAAAATCGCCGCGCTGAACTTCATCCGCGTTTACGCCAACAGCCATTATGTCACCCCCGGCCCCACGCTGAAACAGGCGAGCGAGGCGATCAAACATGAATTGGCCGAACGGCTGAAGGAATTGGAGGCAGAGGGCAAATTGCTGGAGGCGCAGCGGCTGGAACAGCGCACCACCTTTGATCTGGAGATGATCGCCGCCACTGGCTCGTGCGCCGGGATTGAGAATTACAGCCGCTTTCTGACCGGCCGCCTGCCCGGCGAGCCGCCGCCGACTTTGTTCGAATATCTGCCCGACAATGCCCTGTTGTTTGTGGATGAAAGCCACCAGACCGTGCCGCAAATCGGGGCGATGTCAAAGGGCGACCACCGCCGCAAAATCACGCTGGCCGAATATGGTTTTCGCCTGCCGTCGTGCATCGACAACCGCCCGCTGCGCTTTGCCGAATGGGACGCGATGCGCCCGCAAACCGTGGCCGTATCCGCCACCCCGGGGCCGTGGGAAATGGAACAGGCGCAAGGGGTGTTCACCGAACAGGTGATCCGCCCCACTGGCCTTATCGACCCGCCAGTCATCATCCGCCCGGTCGAGGAACAGGTGGACGATCTGATCGCCGAGGCCAAGGCGACGGCGGCGGCGGGATACCGCACATTGGTCACCACCCTGACCAAGCGGATGGCCGAGGATCTGACCGAATTTCTGCACGAGGCGGGCCTGCGCGTGCGCTATATGCACAGCGATGTCGAAACGCTGGAGCGGATCGAGATTATCCGCGATCTGCGGCTGGGCGTCTTTGACGTGCTGGTCGGCATCAACCTCTTGCGCGAGGGGCTGGACATCCCCGAATGCGGGCTGGTGGCCATTCTCGACGCCGACAAGGAA
>DAIUBZ010000240.1:0-3201 GCA_036846445.1 Sphingopyxis sp.
GCCAGCAATTCCGCCTCCAGCCGCGCATAGCCATCGCACAGCGCCGCCTGCCACCGCGCGGCAAAGGCGGCATCATGGCCGCGCCGCCGATACACCGCCGCCGCAGTGATCCCCGCCGCGCGCGCCGAGGCGGCAACATTGCTGCTGGTCGCCAGCGCGTCGAGAAACTGGCTGAGCGCGGCCGCCGACAGCTTTGGGGCCGCCAGCTTTGGAGCCGCCGCCAGGGGGGCGGCAGGAAATTTGGCCATCATATTTGTCCAGATCACAGCGGGGGCGGCCGGGAGCGCGGCTCAACGCCGCTGGTCCGTCGCCGCCACCCGCAATTTCGGATGATGTCCACCATGTGCCATAACAGCGTGACGATGTCAAGCACATTTAACCGATTTGGTTATTTTAGCCTGACAAGGCCGCCGTCTCACGCGCGATGCTGTCGGCCAGGCTGGGCCGGGCGGTGATCGCTGCCAGCCAGCGGGCAAGTTCGGGATAGGCTGCGCCGTCCACCCCGGTGCTGGCGTGGTGCAAATTCACCAGTGGGCTGGCCACCGCCAGATCGGCGAGGGTCAGCGCATCGCCCACCAGAAACTCGCGCCCCGCCAACTCCCGGTTCAAATAAGCCAGCAGCGGCGGCACCTCCTCCGCCTCGGCCTTGGCCGCCGCCGCTTCATCGCCGGGTCGGCCCATGAAGCGCGGGGCGACGATCCGGTTAAAAAATATCTTGCCCGCCGCCGCCATCAGCACCGTGTCGGCAAACTCGTCCCACCACACGGTGCGCCCCCGCGCCCTTGCCTCCGCCGGAATCAGCGCGGGGGCGGGGTGCTTCGCCTCCAGATAATGGATGATCGCGCTGCTGTCGGCCAGCGTGAAGCCGTCATCGTCAATCGCGGGCATTTTGCGCAGCGGCGATGCGGCCAGATAGGCAGGATCGGGATCGCCCATCCCCACCGCCTTCAGCTTGAACGCCAACCCCTTTTCATTGGCCACCGCCACCACCTTGCGCACAAATGGCGACATGGTCGAGCCATAGATCAGCATTGTCATTCTCCCCTAACTCCCCAATTCTTCAGCGGTGGCGCAGGCCGATTTCTCGCCCAGCCGGCACGCCTTTTGCATCAACGCCCGCATCTGATCGCGGTTGCCCCCCGTGCTATAGGCAGCCGCCCCCAAACAGGCCTTGGCATTATTGGCTTCGCACAACCGGACAAAAATCGGTGCCGCCCGTTCCGACTTGCCGCTGTTGGCCAATATCGTCGCCTCGGCCAGATCGTCGCGGTGCCCACCGTCTGCCAGCCATTGGCACGCCGCCTGGCGATTCAGCGCCAGACAGGCATATTGGCGCATGTTGATCGCCTTTTTCAGATCGGTCGGCCCGCCCGCGCTGGTGAGCAGGCTGTCGCTATAGCCGACACAGGCATCCGCATTGTTGAGGTTGCAGCCCTTTTCAAACAATTTGCGCGCCTCAACCGGATCGGCGGGCCCGCCCCGCCCTTCGCGCAGCAAAAAGGCGATATTGTTGCACCCCTGCCCGTCATTGCCGTCACAGCCCTTGCTGTACAGAGTGCGGGCGCGGGCCGGGTCGGCCTCGCCGCCGCGCCCGGTGCTGACCAGAAAACCGAAATTGGTGCAGCCCGCTGCATTGCCAAGGTCACAGGATTTTTCGAGGAAACCCCGCGCCGCTACCGGGTCCGCCGCGACCCCCAGCCCATCGCGCGCAGCAACGCCCAGGTTCAGGCAGGCGACTGCATCGCGGCCATCACAGCCCGCGCGATAGGCGGCATTGGCCGCCGCCCGGTCCACCGCCCCGCCCTGTCCGGTTGCCAGCATCACCCCGGAAAAGCGACAGGCGGCGGCATCATTCGCGGCGCACCCCTTGGCAAAGGCGGCGCGGGCGGCAATAAAATTGCCCCCGCCGCCCAGCCGCCGCAAATTCACCCCACTGTTGTAACAGCCATCCATATTGCCCAGCGCGCAGGCACGGGCGAACAATTGCCGCGCCTCGTCGGTGTTGCCCGCCGCCATTCGCGTGGTCGCGCCCCGGTTGATGAGCGCCCCGGCCTCGTTGCACGCCGCCGCGACATTGGCGGCGCAGCGGGTTTTGAACAATTGGGTCGCCGCGCTGGTCGCGCCAAAATCCTTCAGCGCCAGCGCCGCCTTGTAATCGTCAACCCCCAGCCCGCGGTTGGTCAGGGAGGTGCAGGCCGATTGCTGCTCGCGCCCACAGGAAAAGCGCAGCAATTTTTCGCCCAGCGCCGGGTCCGCCGGGCCGCCCTGTCCATTCAACAGCAATTCGCCCAATACGGCACAATAGACACGGTCGGCGCCGCGCGAAGCCCGGCGTGCCGGATCGGCGATGGCGCATTGATCGGCCAGCAGCCGCCGCCGCGCCTCGGTATAATCGCGCACCGCCTCTGGCCCTTCGGCCAATTGGCCCACCAGCCGGTTGCAGCTGCTGACGGCATCGGACTGGCCCTCGCCCAACCCGTCGCGATAATCACAGCCGCGCCGCCAATAGCGGATGGCCGCCGCCGGGTCCGACCGCCCGTTCAAATCGGTGTACGCCAGATAGCCTGCCATATAACATTCATAGGCGCCGCGATCGCAGGACGCGCCATGGATGGCCAACGCGCGCGCGTAATAGGTGCGGGCAAGCGCCGGATTCTTCACCGCCGCGACCGCGTCCACGCGCAGGAAATCCCCGGCATCGATACAGGCATCGCCGCTGGTGCTGCTGTTGGTGCACCACTGGGCATGCAGCGCCGCCGCCTTGCGGTGCGCCGCCTCACCCCCGCGCGGATCGGGGGTGCCGGCGCGTCCCTCCGCCAGCACCAGCCCCAATATCTGGCACCCCAGCGGCTGATTGCCGTCACAGGTTTCGCGCGCATTTTTGAGCGCAGCGGCCCAGTCGCCGGTCTCATAGGCAAATTTGGCGGTCGAAGCCAAGTCGCTCAACCGCAATTCGCGCTGAACTGCGGCGATCCGGTCGCCCTCCTGATCGCTGTAAAGCTGCGCCGCCGTTGGGGCAGCGACCCCAACCGCGACCAACCCGGCGGCGGGTGCCCCAGCGCGAAAAAACCCGCGAAACAAGGCCAACAACCACGCCCGCACAAGCACCCGCATCACCCGCTCCTCACCACCTGCCGCCAAGCTAGGGCCGCGCCGCCGCCCGCGTCAAGGCGCGATTGGCCCGCCCCCTTTTGCCGCCCG
>DAIUBZ010000241.1:0-3194 GCA_036846445.1 Sphingopyxis sp.
CTTGGCCCACTCAATCGCGGTGAACTTGGCCCAGCGGACATCATCGCCCAGCGGCCGGCCGGTGGCCACGTCCAGCACCCGGATGATCCGCCAGTCGGTGCCGCCGTCCTGCACCGCATAGGCGACCAGACGGCCATCGGGCGATGGCTGCCATTCCGCCAGAGCGGTCGCGCCGTCCTTGGCCCATAAATTTGGGTCGATCAGCACGCGCCCCTCACCCGCCAGCCCGTCGCGAACATAGAGCACCGATTGCGGCTGCAACCCGTCATTGCGGGTGAAGAAATAGCGGTTGCCCGCCTTTTTCGGTAGGCCGAAACGCTCATAATCATAAAGCTGCGTCATCCGCGCAGCAAAGGCGGCCCGGCCCGGCAAGGCGGCCAGATGGGCATTGGTGAGCGCATTTTGCTGCTCAACCCAATCGGCAACCTTGGGATTCACCCGGACATCATCTTCCAGCCAGCGGAACGGGTCGGGCACCGGCACGCCAAATTGGGTTTCCACCAGCGGCAGCGCCTCGGTCGCCGGATAGCTGATCGCAGCGGCAGCGGCGGCCTCGGTGGTGGCGGCGGCACCCGGCACAGCGGCAGCCATTATCGCAGCCAGAGCGAGCAAAGGGGCGGAAGCCAGGGCGCGGCGCATGGGCAAATTCTCCAGGTCATGTTGGTCACCAAACCGTCATGCCCGGTCGCGCCGCCGCTGGCAATCGCTGGCGCTGGCGGGCGGGAGGAGAACGACACGGGGCCGGGCACCCTATGGTCCCCGGCCCCGATCATGGCTTGCGGTTGGCCAGCGTCAAGCGTCGGCCATTTCCTCAGCTTCCACCGGACCGCTGTCCTTGCCCTTGGCATCAACATCGCGGTCGACAAATTCAATGATTGCCATCGACGCGGCGTCCGATGCACGGATGCCGGCCTTGATGATCCGGATATAGCCGCCCGCCCGGTCGGCGTAGCGCGGGGCCAGCACGTCGAACAATTTCACCAATTGCGTCTCGTCCATCAACCGGCTCATCGCCAGCCGCCGGTTGGCCAGCCCACCGCGCTTGCCCAGTGTCACCAGCTTTTCGGTATAGGGGCGCAATTCACGCGCCTTGGCCAGCGTCGTGGTGATTTGCTCATGCTTGATCAGCGCGGCGGCCATATTGCGCATCAGCGCGATGCGGTGGGCACTGGTCCGTTGCAGCTTGCGGCCGCCATATCTGTGACGCATATTCTTATCCTTCGTTCGTTAAGGGCCCGTATCAGGTAGCCCAGACCAGGTCGGTTTGTGGCCCAACCCATTGCCATTCGGATTGGAAAAGCGGCTTAACCCAGCAATTCCTGTTCCAGCTTCTTGGCCATTTCCTCGATATTTTCCGGCGGCCAGCCAGGAATATCCATCCCCAGCCGCAGCCCCATCGACGACAGCACTTCCTTGATTTCATTCAGCGACTTGCGGCCAAAATTGGGGGTCCGCAGCATTTCCGCCTCGGTCTTTTGCACCAGATCGCCGATGTAGATGATATTGTCATTCTTCAGGCAATTGGCGCTGCGGACCGACAATTCCAGCTCGTCCACCTTTTTCAGCAAATAGCGGTTGAGCTGGTTGACGTCGGATTCCACCAGCGTCGCGCTGCCCGCCGCCACGCCGATCATCCCGCTGTCGCTGATATTGTCCTCAAAGTGGATGAACACCTGAAGCTGGTCCTGCAAAATCCGCGCAGCGTAAGCCAAGGCATCGTCGGGCGACACCGTGCCGTCGGTTTCGATGGTCAATGACAATTTGTCATAGTCCAGTTCCTGGCCGATGCGGGCATTGTCAATCTTGTACGCCACCTGCCGCACCGGCGAATAGAGCGAGTCCACCGGGATCAGGCCAATGGGCGCGTCGGCGGGCCGGTTGGCGGCGGCGGGCACATAGCCCTTGCCGATTTCGGCAATCATTTCCATGTTCAGCGTGGCGCCATCATCCAGATTGCAGATGACCAATTTGGGGTTCATCACCTGAATGTCGCCCGACACCATGATGTCACCAGCAGTCACCGTCGCCGGGCCAGTGGCGGACAGTTGCAGCCGCTTTGGCCCCTCGCCCTCCATCTTCAGCGCGATCTGCTTCACATTCAGCACAATGTCGGTGACGTCTTCACGCACCCCGGCCAGCGACGAAAATTCGTGCAACACATTTTCAATCTTGATCGAAGTGATTGCCGCGCCCTGAAGCGATGACAACAGCACCCGGCGCAGGGCGTTGCCCAGCGTCAGGCCAAAGCCACGTTCCAGCGGTTCGGCGACAAAGGTCGCCTTCGCGCGCGAATTGCCGATCAGCTTGATTTCCAAATTGCTGGGCTTCTTCAATTCCTGCCAGTTCCGGATATTGACAGTCATGGGCTTCCCTTTTTTGATGTGCCGGGTTCGGTGCGCGGGCTGCGGCCCGATCCGGCGAGGAGATGTGAGATGAAGCTGGCCAATGGCTGCCCGCCCCACCGTGCCGCGCGCCGGTCCGCAAAGGACCGGCGCTGGCGGCATCAGACGCGGCGGCGCTTGGCCGGGCGCACGCCATTGTGCGGGATCGGCGTCACGTCGCGGATAGAGGTGATATGAAAACCCACTTGCTGCAGCGCACGCAGCGCGGACTCGCGGCCCGCACCCGGCCCCTTCACCTCAACTTCCAAGGTCCGCACGCCATGTTCAGCAGCTTTTTTGCCCGCATCCTCGGCGCACATTTGCGCGGCATATGGCGTCGATTTGCGGCTGCCCTTAAACCCCATCATCCCGGCTGACGACCAGCTGATCGCATTGCCCTGGGCATCGGTGATCGTCACCATCGTGTTGTTGAACGTGGAATTGACGTGGGCCACGCCGGACGAGATATTTTTGCGCTCGCGGCGACGAATGCGTTGGGGTTCGCGTGCCATGGGATGAACTTCCTAAACTATACTGGTGTCTGGGGCAGTGGCCGGGCGAGATGTGGTCGGCCAGAACAAGGGCCAGCGCGGGCCGCACCATGCGGCCCGGCGGCACCTTATTTTTTCTTGCCAGCGATCGGCTTGGCCTTGCCCTTGCGGGTGCGGGCGTTGGTGTGGGTCCGCTGGCCGCGCACCGGCAGGCCCTTGCGATGGCGCAGGCCGCGATAGCAGGCCAAATCCATCAGCCGCTTGATATTCATCGCGGTGTTGCGCCGCAAATCGCCCTCAACCGTCAGATCAGCGTCGATCG
>DAIUBZ010000242.1:0-3194 GCA_036846445.1 Sphingopyxis sp.
CCCTCGATGATCGCCAGATCGCGCGCCGCCGCCACCCGGGCGGCCAGCCGCGCCGCCTCGCTGTCCAGCCGGCTATCGTCGCCCGGCAGGGTTAGCACCACCACGCTGATCGCCAGTCCCAGCACCGCCAGCGCAATCATCAACTCCACCAGCGTAAAGCCAGCGTCGCTGCCGCGCGAACGGCCATGGGCGGCGCCCCGGCGCAAATTACATCCCGCCGCCGTAAATATCGGCATTGTCACCGGTTCCGCCCGGTGCCCCGTCCGCGCCCAGCGACCACACCGCAAATGGCCCGCCATCAGGTGCGGGCGCGGCATATTGATAGGGGCGGCCCCATGGATCGGTCGGCAGACGGCGGATATAGCCGCCCCGGCGATACCGCCCCGGATTGGCCAGCCCCGGCGGCGGGGCCGACAGCGCCGCCAGCCCGTCGGCGGTGGCGGGATAGGCCAGATTGTCCAGCCGATACATGTCCAGCGCCTGTTCCAGCGTGGCGATGTCCCCCTGCGCCTTGGTCACCATCGCCCGGTCCTGGCTGGGCAGAACGTTGATGACCACCACCGTCGCCAGCAGGCCGACGATGAAAATCACCACCATCAATTCGGTCAGGGTAAAGCCCGCCTGCCGCCGCGTTCGCGCGGGCATGGCGGCGCCCCGGCGGCGCAGCAGGGCCTGGATTATGCGGACGGGTTTGCGCGGGTTCAACACCATTTTCGGTCTCACAGCTTGGTTCAAAAGAGGGGGAGTGTTACAATCCGGCCAGACTTTGCAACTGCAAAATCGGCAGCAAAATCGACAAAATAATCAACGCCACCAATGACCCCATGATGACAATGATAATGGGTTCCAGCAGCGCCATCGACGTGGCGGTAAAGCGGTCGAACTCGCGCTCCAGATAATCTGCCGCGCGCTCCAGCATCACCTCCAGCCGCCCCGCGCTTTCGCCGCTGGCGGCCATATAAACCAACAGCGGCGGAAACAGCCCGGCATCGCGCAGCCCGGCGGACAGGCTGCCCCCCGCCCGCACCTGATCGGCCAGCGCCGCCGTTGCCCGGGCCAGCGCGGCATTGCGGATGGTCGGCACCGTCAGCCGCAGCCCATCGACCAACGGCAGGCGGCTGTCCACCATCGTCGCCAGCGTGCGGGCAAAGCGGGCGGCATGCAGGTCGCGGGCAATCCGGCCCATGATCGGCAGGCGCAGCAACCAGGCATCGACCGCCAGCTTGACCGCCGCATTCTGCATGGCCCGCGCCAGCGCCAGCGCCGCCAGTGCCGCCACCAAAGCGGCTGCCCACCAATAATTGGCGGCGAAATCCGACGCGGCAATGATGATCCGGGTGAGCAGCGGCAATTGCTGGCCGCTGTCGTCAAATTGCTCCACCACCTTTGGCACCACAAAAATCATCAACAGCGCCACCACCGCCACCGCCACCAGCGCCAGCACGATGGGATAGGCCAGCGTGGCGATCAGCTTGCCGCGCACCTCGGCCTGCCGCTCCAGCAAATCGGCGAGCCGGCGCAAAATCGCCTGCAACGCCCCCGTTGCCTCGCCCGCCGCGACCATGGCGCGATACAGCGGCGGAAAACTGGCGGGATGGCGGGCCATGGCGTCGGCCAACTGCCGCCCCTCCACCACCCCGGCGTGGACATCGCCCAGCACGGTACGCACCACCGCCACCTCGCTTTGGCGGCGCAAGGTGCGCAGCGCCTCTTCCAGCGGCGTCACCTCGACCAATGTCGCCAATTGCCGGGTAAACAGCGCCAGCGCGCGCGGGTTCAGCCGGGGCCGCCGCCACGCCGCCCACGCCGGAGCGCTGCGCGGCGGCGCGGCATCCAGCGCCACAATGTGCCAGCCGCGCCGCGCCACCGCCGCCCGCGCCGCCGCCGCATCGGCCCCGCTGATCCGCCCGCGGCGCGTCTTGCCAGCGGCATCAATCGCGCTGAACTGAAACTCAGCCATCCACCGCGTCCGCCGGGGCGGCGGCGGCCTCTGCATCCTGCCGCGCCACCCGGATCGCCTCCTCCGGCGTGGTTTCGCCGCTGGCCACCAGCGCCCGGGCGGCGCTGGCGAGGGGCGGATTGTGCAAAAAGGCGTGGCGGGCGATCATTGTTTCGTCGCTGCCGTCGTAAATATGGCGGCGGATGACATCGTCGATCCGCACCGCCTCGAATACGCCAACCCGGCCCTTATAGCCGGTGTGGCCGCACGCGGCGCAGCCGACCGCCCGCCACACCGGCGCCCCCGGCTCAATACCCAGCAGCGCCGCCATTTTCCGGTCTGCTTGGGCCGGTTGGCGGCAATCGGGGCACAACCGCCGCACCAGCCGCTGCGCCACCACCGCGCGCAGGGTGGACGCCAGCAAAAATGGCTCGACCTTGAGATCCTTCAACCGGGTGATCGCCCCAATCGCATCATTGGTGTGAACGGTCGACAGCACCAGATGGCCGGTCAGTGATGCCTGAACCGCAATGTCGGCGGTTTCCCGGTCGCGGATTTCGCCGACCATCACCACATCGGGATCCTGCCGCAAAATGGCGCGCAGACCGGAGGCAAAGTTCAGCCCGACCTTTTGATTCACCTGCGTCTGGCCAATGCCCTCGACGGCAAATTCCACCGGATCCTCGACGGTCAATATGTTGCGGCGGCCGTCGTTCAATTGGTTCAAACAGGCATAAAGGCTGGTGGTTTTCCCCGAACCGGTTGGCCCCGTTACCAAGATGATGCCATTGGGCTGGGCCAGCGCCTCGCGCAGCACCGCCTCGGCATGGCCGGACAGGCCCAGCACGGCAAAGTCGATGCCCGCCGCCTGTTGATCCAATATCCGCATCACCACCCGCTCGCCCGCCCGGCCCGGCAGGGTGGAGACGCGCACATCAATCGCCTTGCCCGCCAAAGTCAACGAAATCCGCCCGTCCTGTGGCAAGCGGCGTTCGGCAATGTCCAGCCGCGCCATCACCTTGACCCGGCTGACCACCACCGGGGCGACATGGGGCGGCATCCGCAAATGTTCGCTCAGCACCCCGTCCTGCCGCATCCGCACCACCAGCGCGCTGTCATAGGGTTCGATGTGAATGTCGCTGACGCCCTGCCGCACCGCCTCGGCAATGATGGCGTTGATCAGGCGGATGGCCGGGGCATCGTCGCTGCTGTCCAGCAGATCCTCGGCACTGGGCAGCGCGCCGCCGACCAGATC
>DAIUBZ010000243.1:0-3180 GCA_036846445.1 Sphingopyxis sp.
GCGTTCGGCGCGGCGCTGGTGCTGGTGGTGGCCAACCGGCTGCTTGACGGGCTGGACGGAGCGGTGGCGCGGGCGGCTGGACCCAGCGACCTTGGCGGTTATCTGGATATTGTCGCGGATTTCATCTTTTACGTTGCGGTGCCGGTCGGGTTCGGCGTTTACATGCCGGAAAATTTGTTGCCCGCACTGGTGCTGGTCGCCGCCTTCACCCTGACCGGGGTCAGCTTTCTGGCCTTTGCCGCCATTGCAGCGCGGCGCGGCGAGGAAACCGCCGCCCATGGCCGCAAAAGCCTGTTTTACTCGACCGGATTGGCGGAAGGGGGCGAAACCATCGCCCTGTTCATCATCCTGTGCCTGTGGCCCGCTGGCTTTGGCTGGCTGGCGTGGGGCTACGCCGCGCTGTGCGCGCTGACCGTGGTCCAGCGCAGTGTGCTGGCTGCCGCGCAATTTCGGCGGCGTGATTGATTCAACCGGTGGCGATGATAGGGTGCGGCGATGACCAACCCCCTGACCCTCGACTTCGCGCTGGGCGAAGCCGCCGACATGATCCGCGCCACGACCGAGCGGTTTGCGCGCGAAAAAATCGCCCCGCTGGCGGTGCGGATTGATGCCGAGGATTGGTTCCCTCGCGCCGAATTGTGGCCAGCCATGGGCGCGCTGGGGCTGCACGGCATTACGGTCGAGGAAGAATGGGGCGGGCTGGGCCTTGGCTATCTGGAGCATGTCGTTGCGGTCGAGGAGGTCAGCCGGGCCAGTGCCAGCATCGGCCTGTCCTATGGCGCGCACAGCAATTTGTGCCTCAACCAAATCCGCCGCTGGGGCAATGACGCCCAGCGCGCCAAATATCTGCCGGGGCTGATTTCCGGCGCGCATGTCGGCAGCCTGGCGATGAGCGAGGCGGGGGCGGGCAGCGATGTCGTGTCGATGCAATTGCGGGCCGAGCCGGTGGCGGGCGGATATCGGCTGAACGGCACCAAATTTTGGATCACCAACGCGCCGTTCGCCGACACGCTGGTCGTCTATGCCAAAACCGATGCCAGCGCCGGGTCGCGCGGCATCACCGCTTTTCTGGTCGAGGCGGGCGACACGGGTTTTTCCATCGGCCAGAAAATCCACAAAATGGGGATGAAAGGATCGCCGACCGCCGAATTGGTGTTCAGCGACTGTTTCCTGCCCGACGACCGGGTGATGGGCCCGGTGAACGGCGGCGTCGGCGTGTTGATGAGCGGGCTGGATTATGAACGGGTGGTGCTCGCCGGGCTGCAATTGGGGATTATGCAGGCGTGTCTGGACACGGTCATTCCCTATTTGCGCGAGCGGCGGCAATTCGGCCAGCCGATTGGCAGCTTTCAATTGATGCAGGCCAAGGTGGCGGACATGCACGTCGCGCTGCAATCCGCCCGCGCCTATACCTATGCGGTGGCGCGGGCGTGCGATGCCGGGCAAACCACCCGCTTCGACGCCGCCGGGGTGATTTTGCTGGCCAGCGAAAATGCATTCAAAGTGGCCGCCGAGAGTGTTCAGGCGCTGGGCGGCGCGGGCTATACCACCGACTGGCCGGTGGAACGCTATTTGCGCGATGCCAAATTGCTGGACATTGGCGCAGGGACGAACGAAATCCGCCGGATGCTGATCGGGCGCGAGTTGATCGGCGCGGGGTGAGCGGTCAGCGCGCGATGATCCGGTAATCCCATGGCGCCAGCGCCACGCTGCGGCCGCCGGGCAAGGTGGCGGTGTGCGCTTCGCCCGACAAATTGGCGATTACCGTGACCGACCGCCGCCCTTTGCTGCGGCGAAAGGCAAAGATCGCCGGATTGCCCGCGTCCAGCAACTCCGCCGCGCCGCCCGCGCTGCCATTGGCCAGCGCCGGGTGCCGGGCCTTTAGCCGCAGCAGCCGGGTGTAAAGCGGCGCATATTTGTAACTGCCCCAGTCAATTGGATCGGCCTCGAAAAACTTAATCTGCTTGTCCAGTCCGCTTTCCTGGCCCGAATAAACCAGCGGCATGCCGGGCAAGGTGGCGGCCAGCGCCGCAAAGACCGGGAACCGGTCGCCGAAATTGTCCGTGTCGCTCGACCGCCAGCTATTTTCGTCATGGTTGGACGTGAAGTTCATCCGGTAAGCATCGGCGGGAAAATCCTGTTGCCCGCTCGCCAGCCATTCGCGCAGCGCCTCCGCCCCCTTTTTTCCCCGGCCAATATCGGCGAGCGCGTTGAACAGCGCCCAATCATAGGTCATGTCGAACACGGCATGGATCGCCGGGTCATTCGATTCCGCCAGCCAGAATTGCCCGGGCTTGATCGCCTCCAGCTCGGCGCGGGCGCGGGTCCAGAAATCCAGCGGCATCAAACTGGCCACATCCATGCGGAAACCGTCGATATTGGTGTTGACGATCCACCAGCGCATCGCGGCAATCTGGGCGTCGCGGACCGCTGGCACCCCATAATTCAGCCCGCGCACGTCGGACCAGAATTCGGTGTGGCCGCCGGATTGATAGGTATAGGGGATTTCCTCGCCATTCGGCCCGCGCTGATACCAATCGGGGTGCGCCGTGGTCCATGGATGATCCCATGCGGTGTGGTTGGCCACCCAATCCAATATCACCTTCATCCCCCGCTGCTGCGCCGTTCGCACCAGCATCCGGAAATCATCGATGGTGCCGAATTCGGGGTTGATCGCGGTATAGTCGCGGATGGAATAATAGCTGCCCAGCACCCCCTTGCGCTCGCGCTCGCCAATTGGCTGAACCGGCATGATCCAGAGGATTTTCACGCCCATTTTCTGAAGGCGCGGCAGGTCGGCAGTCACCGCCTTCAACCCGCCGCCCGCGCTATATTGCCGCACATTCACCTCGTAGATCGAGGCCGAGCGGGTCCAGGGCGCATGGGGGTGCTGAACCGGCGCGGCCAGCGCGGCGGTGGACATCACCGCCGCAAACAGGGCCAGCAACGCGGCAGCAAAGCGGGTGATGGTGGCGGGCATATTCGGCTCCATGGGCGGTTCAGGCAAAGTGCAAGCGGCGATATTTGCCGCGAAAATAGAGCAAAGGATCGCGCTGCGGCTCGAACATCGCTTTCAATACCCGGCCCACCAGAATGAAATGATCGCCGCCGTCGTGTACCTCATGCCGCGCGCATTCAAAGCTGGACAGCGATCCCGTCAGCACCGGGGTGCCAAATTCG
>DAIUBZ010000244.1:0-3173 GCA_036846445.1 Sphingopyxis sp.
TTTGGGCGGCGCTGGCGTTCATCATCGTCGGGTCGGGCTTTTTGAAGGCCAATATTTCGGTGATGGTCGGCCAATTATATCCGCGCACCGATATCCGCCGCGATCCGGCCTATACGATCTTCTATATGGGCATCAACGTCGGGGCCTTTTTCGGCTCGCTGCTGTGCGGCTATATTGGCGAGACCTATGGCTGGTCCTATGGCTTTGGGCTGGCGGGCATTGGTATGTTGGCCGGGCTGATCGTGTTTATCTGGGGCAAACCGCTGTTGCTGGGGCGGGGCGAGGCGCCGGATCCGGCCCGGCTGGCCGCCCCGGTTGCGGGGATCAAGCTGGAGTGGCTTCTCTATCTGGTGGGGTTGGTGACGGTCGGCGTCTGCTGGTGGCTGGTGCAAAATCAGAATATTGTCGGCGGCCTGCTGGGCGTCGCGGGGGCGATCTTGATCGGCTATGTGCTCTATACCGCCGTGTTCCGGCTGGATGCAGAGGCGCGGGATCGGATCATCGCCGCGCTGTTCCTGATCTTCGTGTCGATCATTTTCTGGGCCTTGTTCGAACAGGCCGGATCGTCGCTGAACCTGTTCACCGACCGCCATGTTGACCGCGCCGGGGTGCCCGCATCGGTGTTTCAGTCGGTGAATGCGGGCTATATCTTCCTGCTCGCGCCGGTGTTTGCCGCCGTGTGGACATGGCTGGGGCGGCGCGGCATGGACCCGTCGGCACCGATGAAGTTCGGGCTGGGGGTGATTCAGGTCGGGCTTGGCTTTCTGGTGCTGGTGTGGGGCGCGCGCGCGGTGGGCATCGACAACCCGACCCCGGTGCTGTTCATTTTCCTGATCTATCTGCTCCACACCACCGGCGAATTGTGCCTGTCGCCGGTCGGCCTGTCGGCCATGAACCGGCTGGCTCCGGCCCATATGGCCAGCCTGATTATGGGCACCTGGTTCTTCGCCTCGGCCACCGCCAATTTTGCGGCGGGGCAGATTGCGGCGGCCACCGGGTCGGACGGGCTGGACGAGGCGGCGGGCAAGGCGCTGGTGCTGGAGGTGTATCAGACCATCGGGCTGGTGGCGCTGGGCGTTGGCGTGGTCGTGATGCTGATCAGCCCGCTGGTGAAGCGGATGATGCACCTTGACACGCTGCGCGATGATGCGGCCTGACTTGGCAGGGGCAAATTGGCGAAGGGACGGCGGAAATGCCTGATTTGACAATGTTGGCGGCCGCCTGCGCCGCATTTGTGGGCACCCATTTTCTCCTGTCCCACCCGCTGCGCGCGCCGCTGGTCGCGCGGATCGGCGCAAAGGGGTTTGATGCGGCCTATTCGCTGGTCGCGCTGGCCACCTTTATCTGGGTTGTGCTGGCTTATCGGGCGGTGCCGGATGGCGCGCTGCTGTGGAATGCGGGCGATGCCCTGTGGGCGCTGGCCAGCGGGTTGATGCTGGCGGGTTCGGTGTTGCTGCTTGGCTCATTCGTTCGCAATCCGGCGATGGCGATGCCCGGCGCGGAAAGCCATGCCGCCGGGCCGGTGCGCGGGGTGTTTGCCATCACCCGCCACCCGATGATGTGGGGCATCGCCATCTGGGGGGTGGTGCATATATTGGTGTGGCCGACGCCGGAGCAGCTGGTGCTGGCCGGGGCGATGATCGTGCTGGCGATTGGCGGCGCATGGGGTCAGGACCACAAAAAGGCGCGGCTGATGGGCGCGGCGTGGCAGGGCTGGGCGGCGCGCACCGCCTTCATCCCCTTTGCCGGGCAAGTCAGCGGGCGGATTGCGTGGCGCGATGCGGCGGCGCTGGGCGGGCATGCGCTGGGCGGCGGGGCGGTGGTGTGGCTGGCGGCAAGCTGGGCGCACGGCGCGTTGGGCCACACCGCCGCCGGGCTGTTTCGCTGGCTGTAACGCTGAACCTCAGGGCAGGGGCGGATCGGCGGGGGTGGATTTGTCCACCGCCGCCGTCACCGCAACGTCCATCGTCACATTGCCCAGCGTGCGGAAAATGTCCGGCAATTGCTCCACCGCCACCAAAATCGCCAGCGGGGCAATCGGCACGCCCATCGCGGCGGCAATCGGCGAGATGGCGGTGATAAAGCTGATCGTGCCGGGCAGGCTGACCGAGGCCAGGCTGGTCATCGTCGCCACGCTGATGCCGATCAGCAAGGTGGGCGTATCCAGCTCCATCCCGAAAATATGCGCAACATAAATTGCCACCCCCAAATTCATCGCCGGGCCGGTAAAGCGAAACAGCGCGACCGCCAGCGGCAACACCACATCGGCGCGGGTGTCGGGCACGCCGACTGCCGCCGCCGCCTTCAGCATGGCGGGCAGCGAGGCGAGTGAGCTTTGCGTCGAGATCGCCACCGCCTGCGGCGGCGCGGCGGCGCGGGCAAAACTGCCAAGGCCCAGCCGGGCGACCCCCAGCGCAAAGCCATAAGCGACCGCCGTCAGCATCAAACCAATTGCCGAGATCAGCACCACATAATGGGCCAGCCCGCCAAGCGCCGCGAGCCCGGTTTTCACCGCCACCGCATAGCCCAGCGCGAACACACCGATATGGGCGAGCGCCAGCACCCAGTTGATAACCACCAGCATTGCCTCGCCCAGCGAGCGGAAAAACACCGCCAGCGGTTCGCGCTGCGCGGCGGGCAACCGGGTCATGGCAAAGGCGAAAATCGTGGTGAAGGCAACGATGTTCAGGATATTGTTGGTTGCCGCCGCCGTGATCGCATTGGTTGGCAGCAGGGAACCGATGAACGCGCCAAAGCTGGGCACCGGCGGCACGTCATCGCCGCTGGTTGCCCCGCCCGCCATGCGAAAGGCGTCGGCAGCGGCAGCGGGCGTCGGGAAATAATCCAGCATCAGCGGCATCACCAGCGCGGCAAAACTGGCTGACGCCGCCAGCAATATGACAAACATCACCACCGCCCGCGCCGCCACCGTGCCCGCCCGGCTGGCCGCCGATGCGGCATTGATGCCGGTAATCAGCAGGGCGACGATCAACGGAATGATCGTCATCTGCAGCCCCGCCAGCCACAGGCCGCCAATGGGTTCGACATAGGCGGCGGACTGGCTGGCGAATTCCGGCGAAATTTGCCCGGCCAGCGCGCCAAGGCCGATGCCGCCCAGCAACGCCGAGATAATCAGCACCGCCGACATGCGGGCCGGAAACATCAGCCGCAGC
>DAIUBZ010000245.1:0-3163 GCA_036846445.1 Sphingopyxis sp.
GCTGGAAACGGTCGGGCTTTGGCGATCACAACCAGCATGGGATGGAGGGGGTGCGCTTTTGGACCCGGGTGAAAACCATCACCGCCCGCTTTCCAGATTTGGGGCCAGATGGCGGCGGGGTGGTCGATGGCGGCAACGCCTTTGTCATCCCGACCATGGGATAGGGCGCGGTGGACGGCTTTATCCTGACCCTGTCGTGCGCCGATCGCACCGGCATTGTTGCAGCCGTCACTGGCGCGCTGGCGGCGGGCGATGGCTTTATCGTGGATAGCCAGCAATATGCCGATCTGGACAGCGGGCGCTTTTTCCTGCGCATCGCCTATACCGGCACGGCGTCGCTGGCGGCGTGGCAGGCCCGGCTGGCCTCAGTGGCAGACCGCTATGCGATGGACTGGACGCTCAGCGATGCTGCGGCCCGCCCGCGCGTTCTGATCGCGGTGTCGCGCACCTCGCATTGCCTGAACGACCTGTTGCACCGCTGGGCGATTGGTGCGTTGCCGATTGATCCCATCGCGGTGGTGTCCAACCATGACGATCTGCGCGGCCTGACCGAATGGCATGGCCTGCCCTTTCACCATCTGCCAGTGGAACCGAATAGTCGCGCCGCACAGGAGGCGGCGGTGCTGGCGCTGCTGGGCGATAGCGATTTGCTAGTGCTTGCCCGCTATATGCAGATATTGTCGCCGGACATGGCGGCGGCGGTGGCGGGGCGCTGTGTCAACATCCACCACAGTTTTCTGCCCGGCTTCAAGGGCGCGCGCGCCTATCACCAGGCCCATGCGCGCGGGGTGAAGCTGATCGGCGCGACCGCCCATTTTGTCACCAGCGACCTGGACGAAGGCCCGATCGTCGAACAACAGGTCGAGCGGGTCGACCACCGCGCCAGCGTTGACCAGCTGATTGCAACTGGCCGGGATATTGAGGCGCGGGTGCTGGCCAAGGCGGTGGGCTGGATCGCGGAACGGCGGGTGCTGCTGAACGGCCAGCGGACGGTGATTTTTCCATGAGGCGGCGGGCGGCGTCCGGTTCGCCCTATGAGGCCGAGATCGGCTTTTGCCGGGCGGTTCGGGTGGGGCAGCGGATCCTCGTGGCCGGCACTGCGCCGATTGAGCCAGACGGCAGCTCCACCCCCGGCGACGCCGAGGCACAGGCCGAACGCTGCCTGGCGATCATCGTCGCGGCGATTGAGCAATTGGGCGGCGGCGCCGAAGATGTGGTGCGCACGCGGATGTATCTGACCAATGCCGCCGACGCGGCCGACGTGGGCCGTGCCCATGGCCGGTGGTTCGGCGATGTGCGCCCGGCATCGACCATGGTGGTGGTCGCCGCCCTGCTGCGCCCCGAATGGCGCGTGGAAATCGAAGCAGAGGCTGAGCTGGAGGCAGGAATGTGAGCCAATTTGAACTAACCGACGACCAATTGGCCATTCAGGATCTGGCCCGCAAATTCACCGCCGACGCCATCACGCCCTTTGCGGCCGAATGGGATGCAGCGGCGCATTTCCCCCGCGAGGTGATCAGGCACAGTGCCGAGCTGGGCTTTGCCGCCATTTATGTGAGCGAAGCCAGCGGCGGGATCGGGCTGGGGCGGCTGGAGGCGGCGCTGATCATGGAGGCCATGGCCTATGGCTGTCCGGCGACCAGTGCCTTTATCTCCATCCACAATATGGCGGCGTGGATGATCGATGCCTTTGGTGATGATGCGCTGAAATCGCGCTATTTGCCCCGGCTGGTCACGATGGAGGCGCTCGCCAGCTATTGCCTGACCGAACCGGGCAGCGGGTCCGACGCCGCCGCGCTGGCCACCACCGCCCGGCGCGACGGCGATGCTTATGTCGTGAATGGCACCAAACAATTCATCAGCGGCGGCGGGGTGAACGACCTGTATCTCACCATGGTCCGCACCGGCGGGCCGGGGGCGGGCGGGATCAGCGCACTGGTGATCGAGCGCGATATGGCGGGGGTCAGCTTTGGCTTGCCGGAAAAGAAATTGGGCTGGAATGCGTCGCCCACCGCGCAGGTGATATTCGACAATGTCCGGGTGCCCATTGCCAACCGGGTGGGAGCAGAGGGCGACGGCTTTCGCTTTGCGATGGCCGGGCTGGACGGCGGGCGGCTGAACATTGGCGCGTGCAGCCTGGGCGGGGCGCAGCGGTGTCTGGACGAAGCGATCGCCTATACCAAGGACCGCCGCCAATTCGGCAAGCCGGTGGCCGATTTCCAAAATACCCAATTCATGCTGGCCGATATGGCCACCGATTTGGAGGCGGCGCGCGCGCTGCTGTATCTGGCCGCCGCCAAGGTCGGCGCGGATGCCCCGGACAAGAGCCGCTTTTCGGCGATGGCCAAGCGGCTGGCGACCGATACGGGCAGCAAGGTGGCGAATGACGCGCTGCAACTGTTTGGCGGCTATGGCTATTTGCGTGATTATCCGATTGAACGTTTCTGGCGGGATTTGCGGGTGCATTCAATATTGGAGGGCACGAACCAGATCATGCGGATGATCGTGGGCCGGGATTTGCTGCGGTGACTGCGCCGGTGCTGGTCCGGACGGCGGGGGCGGCGGGGTGGCTGTCGCTGAACCGCCCGGCGGCGCTGCACGCGCTGAACGCCGACATGGTGGCGGCGCTGGCGGCGGCGCTGGCGGCGTGGCGCGATGATGCCGGCGTGGCGGCGGTGATGATCGATCATGCCCCCGCGCCGGACGGCGATGCGCGAAGATCGCGTGGCTTTTGCGCTGGCGGCGATGTCGCAATGCTGCGGGCATCGGCACTCGGCGACGGCGGCGCGGCGGCGCGGGCGTTTTTCCATGCCGAATATCGGCTGAACCATCTGCTGTTCACCTATTCCAAGCCGGTGGCGGCGTTCATGGACGGCATCACCATGGGCGGCGGGGTCGGCATTGCCTTGCCCGCGCATTACCGGGTGGCGACGGAAAACACCCGGTTGGCCATGCCGGAAACCGCCATTGGCCTGTTTCCGGATGTTGGCGGCGGCTGGTATCTGGCGCGGCTGCCGGGCCGGGTCGGGCCATTTCTGGCGCTGACCGGGGCGCGGCTGGACGGCGCGGAATGCGCCGCGCTGGGGCTGGCGACCCATTATCTGCCCAGCGCCGCGCTGGCCGAGGCCAAGGCGCGGATTGCCGGGGGCGCGCCGCCGGGCGC
>DAIUBZ010000246.1:0-3156 GCA_036846445.1 Sphingopyxis sp.
CGAGATGGGCCCGGTGCCGGGGATGACGCCGAAGGACATCAAGAAATATGTCCGCTACATCGCCGACTGGCGGCTGAAGCAGCTGGGCATGGCACCGATTTATATGGTGGACGAGCACCCGCTGCCGTGGCTGACGCCGCTGCTCAATGGTGTGGAACATGCCAATTTCTTCGAGGCGCGGGCGACCGAATATTCGAAGGCGGCGACGCGGGGCAATTGGGGCGAAGTGTGGGACGCCTTTGACAGCCGCAAGAGCGCCAAGGCCAGCAGCGAAGGCGGCGCCGCCAACGCGGAGGACGACCGGCAGGGCGGGTTGTTGGGGGTTGCGGCGGAATAACGCCAAACTGCCGAACGTGAGTCCAGAGTGGCGTGCGGCCTTGTACTGCGCGCACCGTCTGCTTGTGTGCCCCGCTGTTACAGTCCCAGATTTTCCTAACCGAGTTTCCGCCCCACCCACACCACCCGCCCGATCACCGCCACCGCCGCCGGATCGCAATCGGGCCAGGTGGGGTAGGCGTCATTGTCGGACCGGATGGTCAGGCGGCGGGTGGCGGGGTTGAGGCTCAGGCGTTTGACCATCAGGGCGTCGTCCACGCGCAGCACATAGATGCCGTCGCGCGAGGCGAGGCGATCCTGGGTGTCGATCAGGATCTGATCGCCGTTGGCCAGTGTGGGATACATCGAATCGCCTTCCACCGTCAGCACGGCCAGCGCGTCGGGCGGACTGCCGGACAGGTCGCGCACGAAGCCGGCCTGAAAGGCGATGGAGGCGGCAGGGCGTTCAGACAGGGGCAGGGCGCCCGGCCCGGCGGAGGCGCGCACCTGATATTGCGGGATCAGCACATAATCCTCTGCCGCGCGGGCCAGGCCGGGGCGGGACATCACCGCGCTGCGCGCCTCCATCGGTCCGCCGAGCACATGTTCGGCAATGCCGAAATGCTGCGCCAGGATCCGCCGGTCACTCTCTGACAGGCGGCGCGGCACGCCGCGCTTGATATACTGCTGAATATAGCTGGGGTTGCGGCCGAGACGCCGCGACAGCGAGGCATAATCCTCCCCACGCCCGGCGATCAGCGCGTCCAACCGCTGCCGGATGGCGATGCTGTCCATAGCTTGCGAGCCTCCTCTCCCGGCTTGCTGGTAACGATATAGCAATAGTTTTTTTCCTAGACTAGTAGGATTCTAACTTTGATAAATCGTCATGTCAGCCGAATCGCGAGGGATAGGCTGGCAGTTTGCCCCGAAATGAAGGGAGTTTACCGCATGTCTCTTTTGCCTTTGGTGGAGCGCCACTTGCGCGCCCACGCCCTCGCCCCATCGCGCTTTGGCCGGTTGGTGGCGGGTGATCCGCGCTTTGTCTTTGATCTGCGGCGTGGCCGCGAACCGCGCGCCGCCACGCGCGAACGTGTGCTGGCCCACATCGCCCGCGCCGACCAGCAGGCGCGGCTGGCCATCACCAATCGCCGGGAGGGACCGCATGCGACCGCGCTGTGATCATGCCCAGGCCGCGATCCTGCGGGTCATCGCGCAAACCGTTGCTCCGCTGGGCGCGCGGCTGGTGATCGAGGAACTGCGCAGCCGCGATTGGGCCAGCCTCACGCTCACCGGCGCCCGCCACGAACTGGATGTGCGGCTGGACGGCGTGGGCGCCGAGGCGGCACTGGCACTGCTGCAGGAACAATTGCCCGATGCCGCCATTGCCATATCGGGGCGCATCCTTGCGGAACTGGTGGTAGAGCCGGGCACCGCCGATGATTTTGGTGTTGGCCTTACCATCTGCGCGCTGGTGATCGACGAATAAGGCGCCTGCCAACGCCCTGAAACCATGGGTCCTGCGGCATTGTTGAGCATCGCTCAAAAAATCTTGCCAGAACGCTGCCGAGCGGGCAAGATATGAGCCGCAATCAAAAGTCGGCCGGGTGGCAAAGCCCGGCCGACCAGATACAGGGGCTCAGGCGGGCGCATGACAATGTTTCTGGTCACCGATTTGCGCGGCGCTGTTGCCGGCATTGTGCCGGCGGTTGGCGCCCTGCTGCTGACCGCCTGCGGCAGCGAGACGCCGCCGCCCCCGCCTGTGCCCGCCGTGCCGGTGCGCACGGCCATCGCCCGCCCGGTCAGCGGCGCCACCGATCTGCTGGTGGCCGGCACGGTGCGGCTGAAGCGCGAAACGCCGCTGGCCTTCAACACCCCCGGCCGCATTGCCGCCATCACCGTGCGCGAGGGCGACCGCGTGGCCGCGGGGCAGGTGCTGGCGCGGCTGGATGTCACGTCGCTGGGCGCCGCGCAGGCATCGGCCCGCGCCGAAGTCGTGCGCGCTGCCGCCGATGTGAAGCGCAGCGAGGATCTGTTTGCCAAAGGCTGGGTGACGGCGCCGCGCGTGGAGCAGGCGCGCGCCAGCCTGGCCGCCGCCAATGCCGCTGCCCGGGCCGCCGGGTTCGATGTGTCGCTGGCGGTGCTGCGGGCTCCGGCGGCAGGCGTGGTGCTGTCCCGCCCCGGTGAGCCCGGCCAGATCGCCCAGCCCGGCCAGACCATCTTGTCCATCGGTGAAATGGGGCAGGGCTTTGTGCTGCGCCTGCCGCTGGCCGATCGGGATGCCGCGCGGGTGCGGCAGGGGCAGCCGGCCAGCGTGACCATCCCGGCGCTGGGCGATGCGACAATGGCCGCGCAGGTGAGCGAAGTGGGTGCGCGCGGCGATGATGGCACCGGCACGTTCCGCATCGAAGTGAAGTTGCCGGCCGATCCGCGGCTGGCTTCGGGGCAGATCGGGCAGGCGCGGCTGATGCTGGGCCCGGCCGAACCGGGTGCGCCGTTGATCGTGCCGGCGCCGGCGGTGTTTGCGGCGCGGGCCGATGAAGGCTTTGTGTTCGTGCTCGATCCCGTCACCGGGCGGGTGCGGCAGCGGCAGGTGGCACTGGGCACGGTGGCGGAACCCGGCGTGATCATCACCGGCGGCCTGAAATCCGGCGAGCGGGTGGTGACCAGCGGGGTTGACCGCCTGCGCGACGGGCAGGTGGTGGCGCTGGCCGGGCGCGGCAGCACCGTGCCGGCAGCGGCAAAGACGGCGCAGAACCGGGCCGCACAATGAACGGCATCATCCGTTCTGCCATTCAGCGCTGGCAGATCACCCTGGTGGTGTTCCTGGCGCTGGCGGCGCTG
>DAIUBZ010000247.1:0-3113 GCA_036846445.1 Sphingopyxis sp.
CCGGCACATAAGCGCCCAGCGCCGCCAATTCCTGCATCTCGCCCGCCCGGGCCATCAGCGCCAGTGCGTCGGCGCGCAGCCGGGCCGCCGCCACCCCGCCGCCGTCCAGCCCGGCCAGCACGCCCGGCACGGTGCGCGACAGCGACCGCACCACGTCAATCGCGGGAAAGCGCCCGCGCTCGGCAATCGCCCGGTCCATCACGACATGGCCGTCCAAAATCCCGCGCACCGCATCGGCCACTGGCTCGTCATGGTCATCGCCGTCCACCAGCACGGTGAAAATGCCGGTGATTGCGCCCGCCCTGCCCTCCGCGTCCACCGTCCCCGGCCCGGCGCGTTCCAGCAGGCGGGGCAGCTCGGCAAACAGGCTGGGCGGATAGGCCTTGGCAGTCGGCGGTTCGCCGTTCGCCAGCCCGATTTCGCGCTGGGCCATGGCAAAGCGGGTCACGCTGTCCATCATGCACAGGACATGCGCGCCGGTGTCGCGGAAATATTCGGCGATGGCGAGCGTGGACCACGCCGCCAGCCGCCGCATCGGCGCGGGCTGGTCCGATGTGGCCACCACCACGACAGCGCGGGCCAGCCCGTCCGGGCCAAGCGCGTCATGGACAAATTCATTCACCTCGCGCCCGCGTTCGCCGATCAGGCCGATCACCGCCACATCGCAGTCCATTTGCCGGGCCAACATGGCCATCAGCACCGATTTGCCCACGCCGGATGCCGCAAACAGCCCCAGCCGCTGGCCCCGGCGCAGCGGGGTGAAGATGTCGAGCGCCGCCACCCCGCTGGCGATGCGCGGCCCCAGCATGGCTCGGGCAGCGGCGGGCGGCGGCGCGGCCTCGACCGGCATCTGGCGCAGCCCCGGCACCAGCGGCGGGCCACCATCCAGCGGCTGGCCCAGCGCATCGACAATCCGCCCGCGCCACGCCGCCGATGGCCGCAGCGTCAGCGCGCTGGCCACCAATTCCGCCCGCGCGCCGACGCTCAGCCCGCCGCACGGGCCCAGCGGCATCACCTGAATCTCGTCGCCGCCGATTGCGGTGATCTGGGCGCGCACCGGCGCCCCGGCGGCCAATTCCACCACCCCGCCCAGCACCGCCGCGCGGCCCAGACCGGTGACGCCCACCAAGGTGCCGCCAATCCGGCTGACTCGCCCGCTCCGCCGCAGCCCCGGCGCGGCCCGCACCAGCGCTGCCGCAGCGGCCAGCGCGGCGGCCGTGCTCATTTCGTCTCCGCCGCAGCAGGCGCTGCGGGTTGTGCCCCCAGCTCCGCCGCCGCCCGGCCATGCGCCACTATGGCCCGCGCCGGGGCCAGCGCGGCATAATGGTTGCCGCGCGCCAGATGCTGGGCCACCTCGGCACATTCACGCACCACCGGGGCAAAGCCGGGGTCGCCCATCACCCCGTCCAGCGCCGCCAATATCTGCGCCTGATGCCCCGCGCTGTGGTCGGGATCGACATAATCATGGGCAATGGCGCGGTACAGCAGCTCCGCCGGGCCAGCGCCGCCGGCAACCGGCAGCACATCGCGCCCGCGCAGCAATTGCGCCCGGTTTTCCAGCACCAGCTCGCACCGCCGCTCCGCGCGCAGCACCGCGCCGTTCAGGATGATCTTCTCGCCCGCCTTCAATGTCAGTTTCAGCACCTTGCCTGCTCCCCACCATGGTTCATGGCCATGATAGGATGCCGGGCGGCCAACCGGGCGCGCACCCGGCAATTTTTTCCGCTTTTCGCCCGCGCCGCATCTGATCCTATCATAAGCCCATGCGCCCGATGGCCGGGCCGCGCCGATGATGGGAAAAGGGACAGAATATGGGCCTGTACAGTGCATTATATGCCGGGGTGTCGGGGCTGAGCGCCAATGCGTCGGCCATGGCCGGGGTGGCCGACAATATCACCAATTTGAACACCAATGGCTATAAGGGCGTGGACAATCAGTTCCGCTCGCTGGTCACTGAAAACCGGGTACAGCGCAGCTATGTTGCGGGCGGAGTGACGGCCGCGCCCCGGGTGATGGTGTCACAACAGGGGCTGTTACAGGCCACCGGCACCAGCACCGATCTGGGCATCGAGGGGGGCGGATTTTTCGTCGCCCGCGCAGGCAGCGACCCGGCCAGCGCCGCCAGCTTCACCCGCGCCGGATCGTTCCGCCCGGATGACGCGGGATTTTTGCGCAACAGCGGCGGCTATTATCTTCAGGGCTGGCGGCTGGATGCCCAGGGCGGCTATGCCAGCACCGGCTCGATCGACAGTCTGGAGCCAGTGCGGGTGCAGGATTTGTCGGGCACCGCGGCACCGACCAGCAAAATTGCGCTGCGCGCCAATCTGGAATCCACCACCCCCGCCTTTGCCGGGACCTATGCCGCCGGCGCAATGGCCACCGGCGCGGTCACGCCGCATTTCAGCCGGGGCATTCAGATTTTCGACGCGCAGGGCGGCGCGCATCAGGTGAATGCCAATTTCCTGAAAACCGGGGTGAATCAATGGGCGGTCGAACTGGTGGCAGTGCCCGCCAGCGATGTTGCCGCCGCCGACGGGCTGATCGCGGCGGGGCGGCTGAGCTTCAACCCCGATGGCAGTTTGAATCTGGCCGCCAGCGACCCGGCGCTGGCCCAGCCGCTGGCTGTCCAATGGACCAATGGCGCGGGCAATGTGCCGATTGCGCTGGACCTGGGCCGCGACGGTACGATTGACGGCATCACCCAATATGCCGCGCCGTCCGCGCTGTTGTCGGCCAGCGCCGACGGCGGGCCGCTGGGCAATGTCGCATCGGTCGAGGTGTCGCGCAGCGGCTTGGTCAGCGCGATTTTTGAAGATGGCACCGCCCGGGCGGTGTTCCAATTGCCGCTGGCCACTTTTCCCAACCCCGACGGGCTGGCGCGGTTGCCCGGCAACAGTTTCGGCATATCCAGCAACAGCGGCAATTATGTGCTGAACGAACCCGGGGTGCTGGGCACCGGCACGGTGGCGGGCGGCACGCTGGAGGCATCGACGGTCGATCTGGCCGCCGAATTCAGCGACATGATCCGGTTCCAGCGGGCATATAGCGCGGCGTCGCGGATCATCACCACCGTCGATGACATGTTGCAAGAAGCGTCCGCGCTGAAACGCTAA
>DAIUBZ010000248.1:0-3098 GCA_036846445.1 Sphingopyxis sp.
GCGGGGCGATGACGGGCGCGCCAACTGGGCCGCTGGCCGGCATCCGGGTGGTGGAGTTTACCCATATGGTGATGGGGCCGACCGCCGGGCATATATTGGCCAGTCTGGGCGCAGAGGTGGTGCGGGTGGAGCCGGTCGGCGGCGATGCCACCCGGCGGCTGAACGGATCGGGCGCGGGCTATTTCCCGATGTACAACCGGCACAAGGCCAGCATTTGCCTGAATCTGAAATCGGCGGGCGGCATTGGCGTGGCGCGGCAATTGGCGGACCGCGCCGATGTGCTGGTGGAAAATTTCCGCCCCGGCGCGCTGGATCGGCTGGGGCTGGATTATGCCAGCCTGTCCGCCCGCAACCCCCGGCTGATTTATTGCAGCGAAAAGGGGTTTTTGCCGGGACCTTATGAAAACCGCACTGCGCTGGACGAGGTGGCGCAGATGATGGGCGGTCTGGCCTATATGACCGGACCGCCGGGCCAGCCGCTGCGCGCCGGGGCCAGCGTGATCGACGTGACCGGCGGCATGTTTGGCGTCATTGGCATTTTGGCGGCGCTGGAGGCGCGCCACCGCACGGCACGCGGCAGCCAGATTGTCGCCAGCCTGTTTGAAACCACCGCCTATCTGGTTGGCCAGCATATCGCGCAATATGCCGTCACCGGCACCCCGGCGGCGCCCATGCCCGCGCGGGTGTCGGCGTGGGCGATTTATGACGTGTTCGAAACCCGGGACGACCCGGTGTTCATCGGGGTGGTGACCGATGGATTGTGGGAAAAATTTTGCGCGCTGTTCGGGCTGGACGATTTGTGGGCCGACCCCGCCTTGCGTGCCAACAATGACCGGGTGGCGGCGCGGGCGCGCATTCTGCCGCCGATCCGGGCGATGATCGCGGGTCTGACCCGGGCCGAGGTGATGGCGCGGCTGGACGGCAGCGGCCTGCCCTTTGCCCCGATTGGGCGGCCAGAGGATTTGCTGGACGATCCGCATTTGCTGGCATCGGGCGGGCTGGAGCCGGTGGTGCTGGACGATGGCCGCGCCGCCCGCCTGCCCGGCGTGCCATTGATGATCGACGGGGTGCGTCCGGGCAGCGGCGGCGCGGCGCTGCCCACCCCCGGGGCCGATGGCGCGGCGGTGCTGGCGGCGCTGGGCCATGATCCGGCAGCCATTGCCGCGCTGGTGGCGGCGGGCGATGTCGGGCTGGCACAGGCTTAGTCGCGGACAGCATCCAGATAGGCCGCGACGCGATCGAGGCCATAATCCGCCGTCACGATGCAATCGCCAATGGCGCGCGGCAGGATCAGCGGCACGCGCCCGCCCTGCGCCTTTTTGTCATGCGCCATATGGCCCGCCAGCACCGCTCCGCTGGCGCTGACCCCGGCGCTGGCCAGCGAATGGGGCAGGCCCAGCCCGGCCAGATGCGCCCGCACCCGCGCGGCATCATCGGCGGGGCACAGGCCGACATGGGCGGCAAAGCCAAAAGCCAGCGCCATGCCCGCCGCCACCGCCTCGCCGTGGAGCAGGCGGCTGGAATAGCCCGTGTCAGCCTCCAGCGCATGGCCGAATGTGTGGCCCAGGTTCAACAGCGCGCGGATATCGACGGTTTCGCGCTCGTCGGCGGCCACAATTGCCGCCTTGGCCCGGCAACTGTGCAAAATGGCGTGGCGGCGGGCGGCGGCATCCCCGGCCAGCAGCGCGGCGCCATGCGCCTCGCACCAGCCGAAAAAGGCGGCATCGCCCAGCAGGCCATATTTGACCACCTCGGCATAGCCCGCCGCGACCTCACGGCGCGGCAGGGTGGCGAGCGTGGCGGGGTCGATCACCACCATTGACGGCTGGTGAAATGCGCCGACCAGATTTTTGCCCGCGGCAATGTTGATCGCGGTCTTGCCGCCCACGCTGCTGTCCACTTGTGCCAGCAGGCTGGTCGGGATTTGCACAAAGCGGCAGCCGCGTTTGATGATCGCGGTGGCAAATCCCACCAGATCGCCAATCACCCCGCCGCCGAGCGCCACCACATGATCGCCGCGCTCGACCCCGACCTTGGCCAGCCAGTCGCACAGCTCCGCCAGCCCGGCCCAGCTTTTGCTGCCCTCGCCCGGCGGAATAACCAGTTGATGCACCGTCACCCCCGCCGCGCGCAGCGCCGCCGCCAGCGGTTCGAGATACAGCGGCGCGACATGGGCGTCGCTGATGATCGCGGTCCATGGCCGGGCGAGCCGGGGTGCGATCAGCCCCGCCGCATCCGCCAGCCCGCCGGGCGGCAGGATGATGGAATAGCTGCGGGCGGCCAGCGCCACCTCGACAATATGTTCGCGGTGCTCCGGCGCAGTTGTCATTGCTTGCTCCATGCGGCGATGGCCTCGCTGATCCGCCGCACCGCTGTCTCATGGGTGCTGCCGGACAGCGCGACGCGAATATCGGCCTCGGCATAGGCCGGGCGGCGCACCGCGTCCAATTCGGTCAGCACCGCCAGCGGATCGCGGCCCGCCAGCAGGGGCCGAGTGGGCCGCCGCCCGACCCGTTCGGCCAGCAGCGGCAGCGGCACGTCCAGCCAGATGGTCAGCGCCCGGGCGCGCAGCAAGGCGCGGGTGGCGGGCTGAACAAAGGCGCCGCCGCCGGTGGCCAGCACCATGGGCGGCCCCGCCAGCAGCCGGGCGATCACCCGCGCCTCGCCGCTGCGAAACTCCGCCTCGCCCAGCCGGGCAAAGATGTCGCCAACCGCCATGCCTGCCGCTGCCTCAATCTCGCTGTCGGAATCCACAAAATTGCGGCCCAGCGCCTGCGCCAGCCGCCGTCCGACCGACGACTTGCCACAGCCCATCATGCCCACCAGCGCGATGGTCCGGTCGGTCGCCGCCACAGGGGCCCGGGCGGCGAATGGCACAGCCGGGGGCTGGGGGCGGCTTTTCGGGTTTCGCGACATGGCCCGGCGGGCTATAGCCCGCCTGATGGCCCCGGCAAAGGGGCATGGCAGTTGCCGCAGGGGGTGGATCAGAGGCCAGGTGACCGGACGAGCAAAATGGCTGGCGGCAATCGCCGCTTTGGTGGGCGCGCTGCTGGCAACGCTGTGGTGGCTGGGCGGTCCGGTGCCGCCGCAGCCGGTGG
>DAIUBZ010000249.1:0-3065 GCA_036846445.1 Sphingopyxis sp.
CCAGCCGCAACATGGTCCACAATCGGCGGCGGATAGGCCAGCGCGCCCGCGCCCGCCCAACGCCACGGTTCGTGCACAAATGCGTCCGGCACAGCCGCCAGTTCCGGCAGAAATTGCCGCACAAATGCCCCCGCCGGATCCTGATCCAGCCCCTGTTTGACCGGATTGTAAATCCTGAGCGTGTTGATGCCGGTGGTGCCCGATTGCATCTGGACCTGTGACCAGTGGATGCCGGGTTCATAATCGACAAATTTGCGGGCGAGTGCCAGCCCGCTGTCCCGCCACGGCAGCCAGAGATGATAGCTGGCGAATGACATCAGCATCGCCCGCATCCGGAAATTCAGCCAGCCGCTGGCGTTCAGCGCCCGCATACAGGCATCAACAAAGGGAAAGCCGGTGCGGCCATCGCGCCACGCCGCCAACCGGGCGGGGTCAGCGGCGGCGGGCCGGACCCCGTCATAGGCGTGGTGGAGATTTTCAAACTCCAGCCGGGGTTCATCCTCCAATTTCTGGATAAAATGGCAGTGCCAGTGCAGCCGCCCGGTAAAGGACACCAGCGAATCGCGCCACGCCTTCGCCCCCGGCGCATCGCTGGCACGGGCGGCGGCCAGCCGCTGCTGTGCCGCCTGTGCCACCTCGCGCATGGCCACCGTTCCCCAGGTCAGATGCGGCGACAGCCGCGAGCACGCATCAAACGCCGTCAGCGGACTGGACATTTCCCAGCGATAGCCCCGGCCCCGGGTGTGCAAAAAACTGTCCAGCATCCCCAGCGCCGCCGCCCGCCCGCCCGGCTGGCGCGCCGGACAGGGATCGGGGGCCAGGCCAAGCTCGCGCGCGCCGGGGATGCGGGTCGGCCAATCCCCGGCCAGCGGCGGCAGGGCGGCGGGGGCGGCGGTCAGCGGCTGGGCCATGTCCCGGTCCCACGCCCGCGCCCAGCCGCCCCGCGATTTCAGCCGGCGGATCACGCCAAATTGCCGCGCCTCGTGCCACGCCGTCCCCGCGCCCCGCGCCCACGCCGCCACCGCCAGATCGCGGGCATAGGTCCAGCCATTGCCGGTTTCCTCGTGGCTATACAGGGCAGCGACGCGGTGGCGGGCATGCAAATTGGTCAGGATATCGACCACATCGCCCTGCATCACCACCAGCGGCTGGCCCAGTGCCGCCAGTGCGGCCTGCAATTGGCCGAGCGATTCGGCGGCAAATTCCCATTGCCGGGCCGAGGCGTCGGCCCCCGCCCACCACGCCGGTTCGGCGATATACAGCGGCAGCACCGCCCCGCCATCCACCCGGGCCGCCGCCGCCGCCGCCGCCAAGGGCCGGTGGTCCGCCACCCGCAAATCCCGTTTGAACCAGACAATGTGCAGCGGCGCGGCCATGGCCACCGCCCCCTAAAACAACCGCGACTGGCGCGACAGGCCCAGCGCATCCACCGCCGCCGGAATCTGGGTTTTGAACGGGAAAAACCCCTTGGTCGCGTGCGGCCACAGCGCCGCATCCCACGCCCGCCGCACCCGCACCAGCGCGATGCCCGCCGCCGCCAGTTCCGCCGCCAGCGCAGTGAGCCGCCCGGCCACCGGGCCAATGGGCGGATCGGCGGTGACAATCTGGCGCACGCCAGCGGCCTCAGCCGCCGCAATCAGGCTGGCGGCGTCCAGCACGGCCAGCATCGGCGCGGCCACGCCAAAGTGGCGCGCCGCCCGCGCCGCCGTGTCGGCTGCGGCGGCGGCCACAAAGGCCCGCGCGCCATCACCCCACAGCAATTCGGGCGCGGACGCGACCACCACCCCGGCCACCGGCGCGCCAATGTCCAGCGATTCGGGGTGAAAATCCGCCGATGTGACCAGCAGCAGGGCGCCCTGGTCGGCCAGCGGCGCGGTCAGCAGCGGCAGCGGGCGGGGCGCGGGCGGCGGCGGCGCGGCAATCGGCGCGGCATCACGCGCCAGCCCCTTGGGCGCAAAGCGGCCATGGGTATAGCGGGCGATATTGTCGGCGCTGGCCAGATAGGTTTTGCCCGCCGTCTGAATGCCCGCCACCCAGCGCCACGACAGAGTGTTGCTGGCCGCATCTGCGTCGATCAGGTGGCGCAGGAAGAAATCCGCGCCCAGCACCCACGGCAGGCGCAGGGTGAAAATCCAAATCGACGCAAACCACATGCGGGCATGGTTGTGCAAATGGCCGGTGGCGACCAATTCGCGCGCCCAGTCGTCAAACCCATCGATCCCGGTCAGCCCGGCCTCAGCCGCCGCCACTGCGCGCGGGTTCGGAAAATCGGCGCGGGCGGCGTCACGCTCGGCCAGAAAATCGGCCCACACGCCGGGGCGCATGGCCAGCCACCCCTGCCAATAGGTGCGCCAGGCCACCTCCTGCACATATTTTTCCGCCGCATTCAGGCTGTGGTGGGTCAGCACGGTGCGGACAATTTCCGGCTCCGTCACCAGCCGATAGCGGACATAGGGCGACAAGCGCGACACCGCCCCGGCTGCGTCCGGGCCGGGATCATGGTTGCGGCCACTGGCATAGGTCGCCCCGGCGTGCGGCGCGAAAGCGGCGAGCCGGGCCAAGCCAGCCGCACGGGAAGCGGGAGGAGCCGCGCCGCCGGTCATCGCCGCACCCACGCCTGAAGCCGGGGCCGCACCACCAGAAAGCGCAGATACAGCCATTCCAGCCCCGCCAGCACCCCGGGCAGCCGTGCCGCCAACCCCAACGGCCGCAGCAGCGGAATCGCCCGCCACATGGCGGCAAAGGCCGCCGCGCCCGACACGACCGTGCCATTTTCGCTGGCATGAAACCGGGCCAGCGCCGCCGCCCGGTCGATCGGACAGACGGCATCATCGCGGGCAATGTCGACAAAATCAATCGCGCCGCGCCGGTCCAGCCGCCGCATCAGCGCAATTTCGCGCACGCATAGCGGGCATGCGCCATCGAACCACACCTGAACCCGCGCTGTCATCGTGCCGCCTTATCCCAGCCGCCCCAGTGCCGCCAACACCAAGACGGGCGGCAACCCGCAAAGGTTCCCGCCCGTGTGATCCCGTTTCCGGGTGATCGGCAGGGTTCAGCCCGCC
>DAIUBZ010000250.1:0-3045 GCA_036846445.1 Sphingopyxis sp.
ATGCTGGCGGCGGTGAATGGACGCGCCGCCGATGCGGCGGCAGCGGTGCGGCAATTGGGCATGAGCCCGGACAAATTGGTCCGCGATGCCATGGCCGCGCGGGGCGGGCCGTTTGAACCTTATCGCGGACGGATGGGGCGCAGCCGGGCGCTCGGCCCCAGCTTTGCCGCCCTGGATGCCGCGCTGCTGAGGATGGAGGCACTGGAACGGGCCGTGCTGGCGGTGCCGTCGGCCAATCCAGCCGGGCTGACCATGATCTCGTCCAATTTCGGCTATCGCCGTGATCCCTTTACCGGGGCAGCTGCGATGCATAGCGGGGTGGATTTCAGCGGTCCGATTGGCACGCCGATTTTGGCGGCAGCGGCGGGCCGGGTCAGCTTTGTCGGCGTCAAATCGGGCTATGGCCTGGTGATCGATGTCGATCATGGTCAGGGAATCACCACCCGCTACGCCCATCTGTCCGGCTTTGACGCGAAATTGGGCGATCAGGTCGCGGCTGGCACAAAAATTGCTCGGATGGGCTCGACCGGGCGGTCCACCGGCAGCCATTTGCATTTCGAGGTGCGGATCAACGATGTTCCGGTCAATCCGCGCCGGTTTTTAGAGGTGAATGACGATGTTCTCGAGGTCCAAGCCGCCGCCGCCCAGCGGGTCCAAGCCGTCAGCCGGAGCCAATAATATGGCATCGGGCGGACGGCACACGACGTTTTCGGTGATCGGCGGCGATGTCATCATCACCGGCAATCTGGAGGCCACGGTTGATCTCCACATTGACGGTCGGATTGACGGCGATTTGCGCTGCGCCAATCTGGTGCAGGGACAGGACAGCCAGTTGCGCGGGGCGATCGTCGCCGACAGCGCGAAACTGGCCGGGCTGGTGGAGGGATCCATCGACGCCAAATCGCTGGTAATCCACGCCAGCGCCCGGATTATTGGCGATGTTACCTATGACAGTTTGACGATTGAACAGGGCGCGCACGTCGATGGCAAATTGACCAGCCGCACCCATGGCGCTGGGCAGGGCGGCGCTGCCCCGGCACTGTTGCTGGTCGCGGATCAGGCGGCGACCTGAAGCTGCGGCCAGTGTGGCCGTTGCGGTTGCTGTCGCCACTGGCTCAGGCCCGCGCTGCCTGCCGCCGGTAACTCAGCGCCTCGGCGATGTGGATGCGGCCCACCACCTCGGCCCCGGCCAAATCGGCAATGGTCCGCGCCACCCGCAATATGCGGGTATAGCCGCGCGCCGACAGCCGCATCGCCGCCGCTGCCTGCACCAGCAGCGCCTGTCCCGCCGCGTCCGGGGTCGCCACCGCCGCGAGCAGATCGCCGTCGATTTCCGCATTGGTCCGAGCGCGGTGGTCGGCATAGCGCGTGGTCTGAATATCACGGGCCGCCACCACCCGCGCCGCCACCACCGCGCTGCCTTCAGCGGCGGGCGGCAGGGTCAGGTCGGCGGCGCTGACCGCATCGACATCGACATGCAGGTCAATCCGGTCGAGCAGCGGCCCGGAAATCCGCGCCTGATAATCGGCGGCGCAGCGCGGCGCGCGGGAACAGGCCAGCGCGGCATCGCCCAAATGGCCACAGCGGCACGGATTCATCGCCGCCACCAACTGCACCCGGGCGGGAAATGTGACATGGCTGTTGGCCCGGGCAATGCTGACTTCGCCGCTTTCCAGGGGCTGGCGGAGCGAATCGAGCACCGCGCGCTGAAATTCGGGCAATTCGTCCAGAAACAATATCCCCAGATGGGCCAGGCTGACCTCACCGGGCCGCACCCGCAGCCCGCCGCCCACCAGCGCGGGCATCGACGCGCTGTGGTGGGGCGCGCGGAATGGCCGGTCGCGCACCAGCCGCCCCGCCTCCATCGTCCCCGCCACGCTGGCGATCATCGACACTTCCAGCGCCTCGGCGGCCGTCAGGGGCGGCAATATGCCCGGCAGGCACGCCGCCATCAGCGATTTGCCTGACCCCGGCGGACCGGACATCAGCAGATTATGCCCCCCGGCGGCGGCGATTTCCAGCGCGCGCTTGGCGACCTCCTGCCCCTTCACCTGCGCCAGATCGGCGATGATGCGCGGGGCCGCCACCTCGCCCGGCACCGGCGCGGCCAGCAGGGCATTGCCCTTCAAATGGCCCAGCAGCGCCAGCAAATCGGGCGCCGCCACCACCTCGACATTGCCCGCCCACGCCGCCTCTGCCCCTTGGGCAGCGGGACAGATCAGCCCGCGATCCTGCGCCCCGGCGTGCAGTGCCGCCAGCAAAACGCCCGGCGACCCCGCCAGCCGCCCGTCCAGCCCCAATTCGCCCACCGCGACATAATGGCTGAGCGTTTCAGCATCCACCACGCCCATTGCGCCGAGCAGCGCCAGCGCAATCGGCAGATCATAATGTGATCCCTCCTTGGGCAGATCAGCGGGCGACAGGTTGATGGTGATGCGTTTGGGCGGCAGCGACAGGCCGATGGCCGCCAGCGCCGCGCGCACCCGCTCGCGGCTTTCCCCCACCGCCTTGTCGGGCAGGCCGACCACAATGAACGCGGGCACCCCGGCGGCGATCTGGCATTGCACCTCCACCCCCCGCGCCTCCAGCCCCAGATAGGCGGTGGTGGCAACAATCGCGACCATGATGTCCCCTGTCTTGCCCCTGATGCGCTTGCGGCTGATGTGCCCGCTTTGTTCCCATGTGGCACGGCGAGTGGCGGCTGTCGAGTCCCGCCTTACCCCGGCGGCGGCGGGCTTTTCGGTTTATACTGGCACAAATCGCTGACCGGACAGCGCCAGCATTCGGGCCGCCGTGCCTTGCAGATATAGCGGCCATGCAGGATCAGCCAATGGTGCGCGCCCACCCGAAATGGGGCCGGGGTGCGCGCATCCAGCGCCTTTTCCACCGCCAGCACGGTCTTGCCGGGGGCCAGCCCGGTGCGGTTGCCCACCCGGTCGATATGGGTATCCACCGCAAAAGTCTCCGCGCCAAAGGCACAGTTCATCACGACATTGGCGGTCTTGCGCCCCACCCCGGGCAGGCTGGTCAGGATATCGCGGTCGG
>DAIUBZ010000251.1:0-3025 GCA_036846445.1 Sphingopyxis sp.
AGGCCAGTGGCCGGGGCAAGCCGCGCGGCCTAATCGGCGGTAAGCGGACGGCAACTGAACCAGATCGACGGGGGCTGGCGGCAACGCTGGCCCCCTTTTCTGTGCGCTTGCCAAGGTGGCGGCGCGGCGGCATAGCCCGCGCCATGCATGACATTCGCGCCATAAGGGACAACCCCGCCGCTTTTGACGCCGCGCTGGCCCGGCGCGGCCTTGGCCCCGTTGCTGACAAGCTGGTGGGGATCGACAGCGATTCGCGGACGGCGCAAACCCGGCTGCAACAGGCGCAGGCGCGCCGCAATGCCGCGTCGAAAGAAATTGGCGCGGCAATGGCAGCCAAGGATGGCGCGCGCGCCGACGCGCTCAAGGCCGAGGTGGCGGCGCTGAAGGCGGAAATGGCTGAATTGGAGCCGAAGGCTGAGCATTTGGCGGCGGCGCTGAAGGCCGCACTGGACATCATCCCCAATCTGCCCGGCGCGGATGTGCCCGATGGCGCGGACGAGGCTGGCAATGTCGAGGTCAGCCGCTGGGGCACGCCGCGCGCGTTTGACTTCACCCCACGCGAACATGCCGACATCGCCCCGGCGCTGGGCATGGATTTTGAAACCGGGACGCGTTTGTCGGGCGCGCGCTTCACCTTTTTGCGTGGACAAATGGCCCGGCTGCACCGCGCATTGGGGCAGTATATGCTCGACGTGCAGACGCGCGAACATGGCTATGCCGAGTGCAACCCGCCGGTACTGGTGCGCGATGCGGCCATGTATGGCACCGACAAATTGCCGAAATTCGCCGAGGATAGTTTCCACACGACCGATGGCCGCTGGCTCATCCCCACCAGCGAGGTCTCGCTGACCGCCAGTGTGATGGGTGAATTGCTGGACGAGGCGGCGTTGCCAATCCGCCTGACCGCGCTGACCCTGTGTTTCCGGTCAGAAGCCGGGGCGGCGGGGCGCGACACGCGCGGTTTCATCCGCCAGCACCAGTTTGAAAAATGCGAGCTGGTCAGCATTGTCCGGCCCGAAGACAGCGCCGCCGAGCATGAGCGGATGACCCGGGCGGCCGAAACCATCCTTGAGCGGCTGAACCTGCCCTATCGCCGCCTGCTGCTGTGCACCGGCGACATGGGCTTTGGCGCGCGCAAAACCTATGATCTGGAGGTCTGGCTGCCCGGCCAGGGGGCGTGGCGCGAGATTTCATCCTGTTCCAACACCGGCGATTTTCAGGCGCGGCGGATGGACACCCGCTACCGGGCGGCGGGCGAGGCCAAGCGGACCGAGTTCGTTCACACCCTGAATGGTTCGGGCCTGGCGGTCGGGCGGACGCTGGTCGCGGTGATTGAAAATTATCAGCGTGCCGACGGCAGCGTCATCGTGCCTGACGCATTGCTGCCCTATATGGGCGGCATCACCGCGCTGACCCCTCAGTTTTGACAGGATATTCATGCGAATTTTGCTGACGAATGACGATGGCTATTATGCGCCGGGGCTGGCGGTGCTGGAACGGATTGCCGCCAGTTTGAGCGATGATGTGTGGGTGTGCGCGCCGGCGGAGGAGCAATCGGGCGCGGGCCATTCGCTGACCCTGGGCCATCCGGTGCGGGCGCGGCAACATGGGCCGCGCCGCTGGTCGGTGCGCGGCACCCCCACCGATGCGGTGATGCTGGCGGTCGGCAAATTGCTGCCCGGCCCGCCCGATCTGGTGCTGTCCGGGGTCAATCGCGGCGCGAATCTGGGCGATGACATCACCTATAGCGGCACGGTGTCGGCGGCGATGGAGGGGGCGCTGGCCGGGTTTCGCGCCATCGCCCTGTCCCAGGTCTATGCCCGCGAGGGCATGGCCGATGCCGTGCCATTTGGCGCGGCGGAGGAATGGGGCGAGCGGGTGCTGCGCCCGCTGCTGGCGACACCGCAACCGCCGCGCAGCGTCATCAATGTCAATTTCCCTGCCCTGCCCGCCGATGATGTGCGGGGCATAAGGGTGTGCCGCCAGGGGTTCCATGATTACAGCCGGGGCAGCATCGTCACTGGTACCGATCCGCGCGGTTATCCCTATTATTGGTTCGGCCTGCACCCGGTTGAGCAATCGCCGGGGCATGACAGCGATTTGGAAGCGATTGCCGATGGCTATATTTCGGTCACGCCGCTGCAACTGGATTTGACGGACGGCGCGGCGCTCGCCGCGCTGCGCGCGGGCTATGCCGCCGCATAAACGCTGGTCCCGTCCGGCGGATTTTGCCATATGGGGGCGATGAAGGTCGCCAAACTCGTGACGGCGGTGCTGGGCGCTCTTTCCCTTGCTGCCTGTATTCCGGCGGTGGATCGCCCCGCGCGCGGCCCCGCGCCGGTGGTGCCGGTCGCGGAAAATCAGGGCGCGCTGATTGACCTGCTGCTCGACAGCCGGGTGACCGGCGGCGATGCCGCGCCGGTGTGGACGCTGCGCAGCGTCACCCCCAATGCCCAGATGGTCAGCGCCGGGCGCTATATCGTCCGGCCCGGCGACACGCTGCGCGCGGTTGGCGATGCCACTGGCGCGGGATCAGAGGCGCTTGCCCTGGAAAATGATCTGACTGCCCCGTTCACCCTGGTCGTGGGGCAGAGCCTGCGGATCCCCGCGGGGCTGTTTCACCGGGTGGGGGCGGGCGAAACCGGCATTGCCATCGCCCGGACCTATGGCGTCAACTGGTCAGAGGTGGCGACAATGAACGCGCTGGCCGAACCCTTCATCCTGCGCGTGGGCCAGCGGCTGCGCCTGCCTGCCGGGGCGGCGGTGCGCGATACGGTGGATTTGGCTGACCGCGCCGGACGGTTCATGCTGGACATTGACGCCATCGCCACCGGCAGCCAGCCGGCGATGGCGGCGGATGGCGTGCCGGTGGCAGCGGCGGCGGCTGTGCGCGCGCCCGTCACCACCGCCATCGCGCCGCCCGCCAGCTTTGCCGGCCGCTTCCGCTGGCCGCTCACCGGGCCGGTTGTGGCGCGCTTTGGCCCGGCCGGGCCGGGCAAGGTGAATCAGGGGATTAATATCGCGG
>DAIUBZ010000252.1:0-3010 GCA_036846445.1 Sphingopyxis sp.
TTGCTTATTGGAGGGTTATCCATGCAATTTCGTCCCTTGCACGACCGCGTGCTGGTTCGCCGTATCGAAGCTGAAGAAAAGACGGCGGGCGGCATCATCATCCCCGACACGGCCAAGGAAAAGCCGCAAGAGGGCGAAGTCGTCGCCGTCGGATCCGGCGCGCGCGCCGATGATGGCAAGGTCACGCCGCTGGATGTCAAATCCGGCGACCGCATCCTGTTTGGCAAATGGTCGGGCACCGAGGTGAAGGTCGACGGCGAAGAGCTGCTCATCATGAAGGAAAGCGACATTCTGGGCATCATGGCCTGAAACTGCGCTGAAGTTTCCCATTTTTGAATATAACAAAGGAGCATCCCCATGGCTGCAAAAGACGTAAAATTTGGCCGTGACGCCCGTGAGCGCATTTTGCGCGGCGTCGACATTTTGGCCGACGCCGTAAAAGTGACGCTGGGGCCAAAGGGCCGCAATGTTGTCATCGACAAAAGCTTTGGCGCGCCGCGCATCACCAAGGACGGCGTCACCGTCGCCAAGGAAATCGAACTGAAGGACAAGTTCGAGAATATGGGCGCGCAGATGATCCGCGAAGTCGCCAGCAAGGCGAATGACACTGCGGGCGACGGCACCACCACCGCCACCGTGCTGGCGCAGGCGATTGTCCGCGAGGGCATGAAGTCGGTCGCCGCGGGCATGAACCCGATGGACCTGAAGCGCGGCATTGACTTGGCGGTTACCGCCGTTGTCGCCGATTTGCAGGGCCGGTCCAAGCCAGTGAGCGGCACCAGCGAAATCGCGCAGGTCGGCATCATCTCGGCCAACGGCGACACGGAAGTGGGCGAAAAAATTGCCGAAGCCATGGAAAAGGTCGGCAAGGAAGGCGTCATCACCGTCGAGGAAGCCAAGGGGCTGGAGTTTGAGCTGGATGTCGTTGAGGGCATGCAGTTTGATCGCGGCTATCTGTCGCCTTATTTCATCACCAACGCCGAAAAGATGCTGGTGGAGCTGAGCGATCCTTATATCCTGATCTTTGAAAAGAAGCTGTCGAACCTGCAATCCATGCTGCCGATCCTGGAAGCGGTGGTTCAGTCGGGCCGCCCGCTGCTGATCATTGCCGAGGATATTGAGGGCGAAGCGCTGGCGACTCTGGTGGTCAACCGTTTGCGCGGCGGGTTGAAGGTTGCGGCGGTCAAGGCCCCGGGCTTTGGCGACCGGCGCAAGGCGATGCTGCAGGATATCGCCATCCTGACTCAGGGCGAGATGATCAGCGAAGATCTGGGCATCAAGCTGGAAAGCGTGACCCTGAACATGCTGGGCCAGGCCAAGCGCGTGACCATTGACAAGGACAACACCACCATCGTCGATGGCGCCGGTGATGCCGACGCGATCAAGGCGCGGGTGGAGCAAATCCGCGCCCAGATCGACACCACCACCAGCGATTATGACCGTGAAAAGCTGCAAGAGCGGCTGGCCAAGCTGGCTGGCGGCGTGGCCGTCATCAAGGTCGGCGGCGCGTCGGAAGTCGAGGTCAAGGAGCGCAAGGACCGCGTCGATGACGCCCTGCACGCCACCCGCGCGGCGGTTGAGGAGGGCATTGTCCCCGGTGGCGGCACCGCGCTGCTCTATGCCATCCACGCGCTGGAAGGCATGAAGGGCGCGAATGACGACCAGACCCGGGGCATCGACATCATCCGCAAGGCGATTGAATCGCCGCTGCGCCAGATTGCCACCAATGCGGGCGTTGACGGGGCGGTGGTTGCGGGCAATCTGCTGCGCGAAGGCGATGTGACCCAGGGCTTTAACGCCGCAACCGACACCTATGAAAATCTGGTGGCGGCGGGCGTCATCGACCCGACCAAGGTGGTGCGGACCGCATTGCAGAACGCGGCGTCGGTCGCGGGCCTGCTGATCACCACCGAGGCAACGATCTCGGAACTGCCTGACGACAAGCCCGCCATGCCCATGGGCGGCGGCGGCGGCATGGGCGGCATGGGCGGCATGGATTTCTGATCCAGCCAACCTGCCACCCGGCCATCTGGTCGGCAATCATAATGGGGCCGGGGGAGCAATCCTCCGGCCCTTTTTGCGCCTGCCCAGATTGCCGTTGCCAAGCCAAAGCGGTCGCTTTAGCGGCAGCGGGACCATGACCGATCACCGGTCGCGGCGAATCACCGGAACCAGCATCATGCAGCTTGTCCCCGCCCTCACCGCCGCTGCAATCACCATTTGCGCGCTGCATCTGCCGCCGCCTGCCGCAGCGCAAGCCGCCGCTGCCGCCTGCGCCGCTGGCTGCCAGGATGCCGCCGCTGCGGTGGCGGCAGCCGACGCCGCCGATGGGCGCGCTGCACCCGCCGCCACCTATCGCTTTGCCATCGCCAGCGTCGGCACCCCGGGCACGCTGATTTATCTGAACAGCCAGCCGGATTACCGCGACGCCGCCAATGTCGCGGTGGCGCTAAACCCCTATGCAGCCGGGCAATTGCGCAAAAAATATCCCGATCTGAACGCTTTGATTGGCAAGACCATCGTGGTGACCGGCGCGCCCCGCCGCCACGCGGTGCGGTTTCGCGATGCGAAGGGCGCTTTCACGACGGTGAACGGCCTGGCCGGATATTATCAAACCCGGATCAGCCTGATGAATATCGGCGCGCTGGTGACAGAGGAATAACACCCGCCGCGCCGCCGGAGCGGAGCCCCGATGAACCCCGCCGGTTGGTGATCGCCAAATCCGGACAGCGGCCCACGCTCACCCGGGGGAAGCACCAATCAATGCGATGGAGCGGTCAAACCGCCCAGCCCCTGACTCCGCAAAAAACTGGTGACCCCTACGGGACTCGAACCCGTGTTTTCGCCGTGAAAGGGCGACGTCCTAGACCGCTAGACGAAGGGGCCGTCTGTGGGTGAGCGCGGGCATTAGACGGGCATAAGCGGTGGGTCAAGGGGCAAGCGTGGGCGGTGCGCGGGGGGGCGGGCTAATCGGCGGCGGCGGCGTCATCGACGTGGAGTTCGGCGGCGG
>DAIUBZ010000253.1:0-3003 GCA_036846445.1 Sphingopyxis sp.
TGGACGGTCATGCTGGCGGTGGTTGGTTTTTCCATGTCGATCATCGGCACTTTCATCGTGCGGTCGGGGCTGCTCACCAGCGTGCACAGCTTTGCGGTGGACCCGGAACGCGGGTCATTCCTGCTGATCTTGATGGCGATTTACATCGGCGGCGCGCTGGCGCTGTTTGCCGCCCGGGCCGGGTCGGTGGCGGAGGGCAAGCAATTTGCCCTTGCCAGCCGCGAAGGGGCGCTGGTCATCAACAATCTGCTGCTGTCGTTCATTCTGGCGGTCGTGCTGCTGGGCACGCTTTACCCCATATTGGCAGAGGCGATGGGCGACAAAGTGTCGGTCGGCCCGCCCTATTATAATCTGGTGGCCGGGGTGCCCGCGCTGATCCTGTTTGTCGCGATGGCGGGCGGTCCGCTGCTGAAGTGGCGCCAGGACAGCGGCGCGCTGCTGAAACGCCGGGTGCCATATATGCTGGCGGCGGCGTTTGTGGTGCTGGCGGCGGTGCTCGCCTTTACCAGTGGGGCCAGCATTTTGGCGCTGCTGGGGCTGGCGATTGCCGGGTTGGTGGCGGTGGGCAGTGTGATGCCGCTGGTCGGGCGCAATTTGCGCCGCACCCCATTGCCGCTGTGGGGCATGGTGTTGGCGCATTTGGGTATTGCGGTCGCATTGGCCGGGGCGGCGGCGGAAAGCGCCTTTATCGAGGAACGGCTGATCGCAGCCAAGCCCGGCGATGTGACCGAGGTGGGCGGTTACCGGGTGAAATTGGTGGCGGTGGAGCCGGTGGCCGGGCCGAACTGGACCGCGATGGAGGCGGTGCTGGAAATTACCAAGGACAATATGACGCCCCAGATCATGCGGCCGCAAGCGCGGGTGTTCCCCAGCCTGCTGGGCCAACCGCCGGTGGACACGAATGAGGCGGCGCTGCTGACCCGGCCATGGGGCCAGCTTTATGCGGTGATCGGCCAGACGGTGCCGGGCGACCCGGCGGTGGCGGGCGATGACCGCTATCAATTGCGGCTGTGGTGGAAACCGCTGGTGTGGTGGATTTGGGCGGGCGGCGGGCTGATCGCGCTGGGCGGCACGCTGGCGCTGATTGGCCGTGCCCAATTTTTGCTGATCTGGCGGCGGCGGCGGGCCGCCAGAGTGGCGGCCAAATGGCGGACGGCATGAACCAGCCCGCCGCCCACCCGGCGATTGCCAAACCACGCCGCCAGTGGGTGCTGATGCTGCCGCTGGCGGTGGTGGCGCTGTTGTTCGGCCTGTTCATCTATCGGCTGGCGCTGCCTGGCGACACGCTGGTCGCGTCGCGCTGGGTGAATCAGCCAATGCCGCGCTTTGAACTGCCGCCCGCGACGCCGGGGATCCCCGGCCTGTCCTCCGCCGATCTGGCAACCGGCCAGCCGCAATTGGTCAACATCTTCGCCAGCTGGTGCGTGCCGTGCAAGGTCGAGGCACCGCAGCTTGATGCACTGGCCAAGGAAGGCGTGCCGATTCAGGGCATCGCCATCCGCGACCGGCCCGAAGATGTGGCAAAGTTTCTGGCCGAAGCCGGCAATCCGTTTCAGCGCATTGGCAGCGATTTTCAAAGCAGCGTGCAAATCGCGCTCGGCTCGTCCGGGGTGCCGGAGACGTTCGTGGTCGACGGCAAGGGCATTGTGCGCGAGCAAATTCAGGGGATTATCACCCCGGAAATGCTGCCAGAGCTGCGCGCCAAGCTGGCGGCGCTGAAATAATGGGGCGGTGCGTGCTTGCCTTGGCGGTGTTGGCGGCGCTGAGCCTCGGCACTGGCGATGCCGCCGCACAAAGCCGGGTGCCACCCGCCCCCTATGCCTATAAACAGATTGATGACCCGGCCAAGGAGGCGGCGGCGCGCGCATTGATGGAGGAATTGCGCTGTCTGGTCTGTCAAGGCCAGTCAATTGCGGACAGCGATGCGCCGCTGGCGGGCGACATGCGGCACGAGGTGCGGAGCAAAATTGCCGCTGGCGACACGCCGGACCAGGTGCGGGCCTGGCTGGTGGAACGCTATGGCAATTGGGTGACCTATAACCCCCCGCTGGACATGACGACGGCGATTTTGTGGCTAATGCCGCTCATGTTTCTGGGCTTTGGCGGCTGGCTGGCGCTGGGGCGGTTGGGGCTGCGCCGGGGCCGGGCGAGTGGGGGCGGGGCATGATCGTGTGGGCGGCGGCGGCGGGCGCAGCGGTGCTGGTTGGGCTGCTGATGATCTGGGGCGGGCGGGTGCCGGCGGCGCTGCGGCCTTATGCGGCGGCCACGCTGATGCTCGGGCTGGCAGCATATGTGCTTCAGGGCCGGGCCGATTTGCCCAGCGCGCCGGTTCCGCCGCCCGCCAGCGCGGACGCGGACGCGGATTTTGGCCAGCCGCTGGCGATTGACAATGGCCAGATGGCGGACCGGTTTGGCCCGGCGGGGAAATGGCTGGGTCTGGCCGATCGCATGACGAAGAATGGCAAAACCGCCGACGCCGCCGCGACCTTACAGGCGGGGCTGAAGCAAAACCCGGGCAATGTCGACCTGCTGGTCGCGCTGGGCAATGTGCTGGTGGCGCACGGCGGTGGGGCAGTGACCGGGGCGGCGGCGCTGGCGTTTGACCGCGCGGCGGCGGCGGATCCCGCCCATCCGGCGCCGCCGTTTTTCTCGGGGCTGGCCCTGGCCCAGGCGGGCGATCTGGCCGGGGCCGACCGGGTTTGGCGCGGCCTGCTGGCCAGGTCGCCCGCTGATGCGCCGTGGCGCGCCGACCTTGAGGCGCGGCTGGCCGGGCTGCAAGTCGATTTGGGGGCCGCGCCCCCCGCCGCCCGCTGATTTGCCGCTATTCGCCGGGGCGGCGTTGCGATAGGGCGCGGCGATGACAAGTGAGTCGCCGCCCGCGCCATCGCTGCCTGCTCCTGGCGATCCCGGGCATGGCGGCGATGCCCACCGCAAGGATGGCTTTGCCAAGCTGGCGATCGGGTCGTGCGGCGTGGTGTTTGGCGACATCGGCACCAGCCCGCT
>DAIUBZ010000254.1:0-3001 GCA_036846445.1 Sphingopyxis sp.
GCGGTCGCGCGGCGGCGCACGCCAACGAATGCCGTGCCCACCGACGCCAGCGAAAATGCGATCACCGAGGCCAATCTGACCAGCCTGTGCACCACCGCCAAAAACAACAAGAATATCACGGTGTGGGTGATCGCCTTTGGCACCGACCTCACCCCGCTGCTGACCAGTTGCGCATCGCCCAACCGGGCGTTCAAGGCTGAGAATGCGGCGGAACTCAGCGCCACCTTCACCAATATCGCCACCCAGATGGCGGAATTGCGGCTGACGAAATAATGGCGGCGGGCGCGGCCTTGACCGGGCGGCGGCTGCGGCGCGACCAGCGCGGGGCGACGATTGTCGAATTCGCGGTGATCGCGCCGGTGCTGTTCGGCTTTTTGATGTTCCTGATCGACACGGGCTATTTCATCTTTGCCCGGGCGGTGCTGAGCGGGGAGGTCAACGCCGCCGGGCGCAATTCGACGCTGGGCAGTGCCACCGACGCCGCCCGCGCCGAACTCGACACGCGGGTTGGCGATCAGGTCAAGCGGCTGGTGCCGCACGGCCAACTGGCGTTTGAGCGCACCGCCTTTGCCAATTACCGCTTTGCCCAGGCCCAGGCCGAGCCGTTCAATGATAGCAATGGCAACAATATTTGCGACAATGGCGAGACCTATGTCGATCTGAACGGCAATGGCAGCCATGATCTGAATGGCGGGCGGGCGGGCGGTGGTTCCGCGAAGGATGTGGTGATTTATACCGTCACCCTGCGTTACGACCGGCTGTTGCCGATGCACAAGCTGCTGGGGTGGGATCAGGAGGTGGCGATGACCTCGACCACGGTGCTCCGCAACCAGCCGTTCGACAATCAAACCCAGCCCAGCAGCAGGAATTGCATATGACCCCCCGCCGGTTTCCGACCAATCGGCGCGGCCGCGCGCTGCTGCGCCGATTGGGCCGCAGCCTGCGCCGCGACCGGCGCGGGCTGGCGCTGACCGAATTCGCCTTTGCCCTGCCGATCTTGATGATGTTGATGTCATCGGGGCTGGAGCTGGGCAATTATGTGATTTCGGTCAAGCGGATCGGCGATCTGGCGGTGCTGGTGGCCGACAACAGCTCGCGCATGGGCACCCGCAACGGGCTGGCGATCAGCCAGATCAGCGAGGCGGACATCAACGATGTGTTCACTGGCGCTGCGCTGCAAAGCGGGCCGACCAATATCCAGCAACATGGCCGGATCATCCTGTCCAGCCTGCAACGCAATGCGGACGGCGGCAACTGGATCGCGTGGCAGCGGTGCTTTGGCCAGCTGCCGGTCGCATCGGCCTATGGGCAACAGGGTGCTGGCGCGACCGGCACCGGCTTTGCCGGCATGGGTCCGGCGGGCAACCGGATCGAAGCTCCGCCGGGATCAGCGGTGATGGTGGTCGAAATTGCCTATGAGTATCAGCGGATCGTCCCGATCATCACCCTGCCGGTTGGGCGGATCACCGAAATGGCGGTGTTCAATGTGCGCGACAACCGCGACCTAGCCCAGATCATGAATCCCGAAGGCGTGACTCCGGCCACCTGTTCCTAAGATCAGAACAGCCGGGTCACGCTTGCGGTGCGAGCCGGGGCGGTGCGGGCGGGCGTGGCACCATATAGGCTGGCCATCGGCTCGTCGGTCACGGCCATGCTGTTGCCCGCGCCAAAGCCGTTAAAGCCGGTTCGCATCGCCGCGCCATAGGCGCCCAGCATCCCGATTTCGATATAATCGCCCGCCGCCACATCGTCCGGCAACCAGAATGGCCCGGCCATATGGTCCATATCGTCGCAGGTCGGGCCATAAAAGCTGAACGGGCGCATCGCCGCCGCCGATGGCCCGGCGCGCACCAGTTCCACCGGGAAGCGCCAGCCGACATGCGCCGCGTCGAACAGCGCGCCATAAGCGCCGTCGTTGATGAACAATTCATCGCCGCGCCGCGCCTCGACCCGCACCAACAGGCTGCTATATTCCGCCGCCAGCGCCCGGCCCGGCTCGCACCACAATTCGGCGGAATAGCTGATCGGCAATGCCTCGAAACAGCGGTGAATCGCCGCGAAATAGGCCGCCAGTGCGGGCGGTTCCATGTCGGGATAGACGCTGGGGAAACCGCCGCCCACGTCAATGATGTCCACGGTCACGCTGGCCGCGACGATCGCGGCGCGCACCCGGTCCATGGCATTGACATAAGCCTGCGGGCTCATCGCCTGGCTGCCGACATGAAAGGCGATGCCCAGCGCGTCCGAAGCCTGGCGCGCTGCCATCAACAACGGTGCCGCCGCATCCGGGGCGACACCAAATTTGGCGGCGAGACTGAGCTTGCTGTGGTCCGACGCGACCTGAAGCCGCACCAGCAGATTAAGGTCGCCCGCGCCGCCGGTTGCGGCGACGATTTTGGCCAGTTCCGCCGCGCTGTCCAGCACGAAGGTCCGCACGCCATGGTCGTGATAGGCCTCGGCAATCGCCTCGGCAGACTTGACCGGATGCATGAAACACAAGGTCGCGTCCGGCAAAGTTGCGGCCACCAGCCGCACCTCGGCAATCGAGGCAACGTCATAATGGGTCACACCGCCCGCCCACAGCAGACGCAGCAGATCCGGCGACGGATTCGCCTTCACCGCATATAGGGTGGTGCCCGGAAACCCGTCGGCGAAATAGCGCGCCGCCCGGACCGCAGCGTGCGGACGGAGCAGCGTCACCGGATCAGCCGGCGAGGTGCGCGCTACGGACAGCGCATCATGATGATTGTGCAACGCAAGAGACCCCCAGAAAAACAGGAAACGACAAGGCAGCCTTGCGGTTATTGGGAGTCCCCATGGGGCTGCGGCAAGTGCGATAGGGCGGGGGGGCAGCGATGTAAAGCAGTTTTTGGGGCGCGGGTTAATGTTGTTAACCGAGGCGCCCCTTGAAATCAGCATAGCCAAAGCCGCGCACTTGGCGAAGTTCGTCGGTTTCGCTGTCCCACAGCCAGATGGCGGGCAGGGGGACGCCGTTGAAGCT
>DAIUBZ010000255.1:0-2995 GCA_036846445.1 Sphingopyxis sp.
CCGAACATCTGCTGTTGCTGGATGCGCTGGACCGCGAGGCAATTGCCCGCACGCCCGAGCAATTTTATTACCTCTCCCGCGCCATTTTCGTGAAGGACGAGGGGCAGATCGACCGGTTCGACCAGATTTTCGGACAGGTGTTCAAAGGGGTCATCGGCGATGCGGCGAACCCATCCGCCGAGATTCCCGCTGATTGGCTAAAAGCAGTGGCCGCCAAATATCTCTCGCCCGAGGAGATGGCCAAAATCACCGCCATGGGCGATTGGGACAAGTTGATGGCCACGCTGCGCGAGCGGCTGGCGGAGCAGGACAAGCGCCACCAGGGCGGCAGCAAATGGATCGGCACCGGCGGCACCAGCCCCTATGGCAATAGCGGCTATAACCCCGAAGGGGTGCGGGTAGGCGGCGAGAGCCAGCATGGCCGGGCGGTGAAGGTGTGGGACCGGCGCGAATTCGCCAATCTGGACAACCGCCGCGAGCTGGGCACCCGCAATATCAAGATTGCGCTGCGCCGCTTGCGCAAATTTGCCCGTGAGGGCGCGGCGGACGAATTGGACATTGCCGGGACCATCGACGGCACCGCGCGGCAGGGCTGGCTGGACATCCGGATGCGGCCCGAGCGGCGCAATGCGGTCAAGCTGCTGTTGTTTCTGGATGTCGGCGGGTCGATGGACCCGTTCGTCAAGCTGGTGGAGGAATTGTTCAGCGCCGCCACCAGCGAGTTCAAGAATCTGGAGTTTTTCTATTTCCACAATTGCCCTTATGAAGGGGTGTGGAAAGACAATCAGCGCCGCTTTGCCGAGCGCACCCCCATGTGGGACATTCTGCACAAATATGGCCATGATTATAAAGTGGTGTTGGTCGGCGATGCCAGCATGAGCGCCTATGAAATCACCCATGCGGGCGGCAGTGTCGAACATTTCAACGAGGAACCGGGCGCGGTGTGGCTCCAACGGCTGACCAGCGTCTATCCCGCCGCCGTGTGGCTGAACCCGGTGCCAGAGGCGCATTGGGGCCACACCCAATCGCTGAAACTCATCCGGCAATTGATGGCCGACCGCATGTATCCGCTCACGCTCGCCGGGCTGGACGCGGCCATGCGCGAATTGACCCGGCGGCGCTGACGGGCGGCGGCCAATGGGCCGCTATGCCCCCTCCTCAGCAAATTCAAACGGCGGCAGCGCGGTGACGGCAGCGCGCAGCGCGTGGCTCCACTGGTTGCTGATCGTGCGGAAATAGGGGTCGTCGGCGGCAAAGCGTTGCTGGTGCGAGACGGCGCAGGTGTCGCGTTCGTGCACCGCCAGGTCCAGCGGCGGGCCGACCGCCAGATTGGCGCGGATGGTGCTGTCGAACGACACCATCAACAGCCGCACCGCCGCCTCGAACGCCATCGCCGGGTCAAAGGTGCGAACCAGTATCGGGCGGCCATATTTGGCATCGCCAATCTGGAAAAACGGCGTGTCCGGCCCGGCCTCGATAAAATTGCCCTCAGGATAAATGCGGAACAGGCGCGGCTCGCTGCCTGCGATCTGGCCGCCCACGATCAGCGTGGCGGTAAAGGCGGTCTCGGCCTCTGGCCCTTCGCCCCGGTGCCGCCGCACCACCTCGCGCAGGGTTTCGCCGATGATCGTGGCGACCTGAAACATCGACGGCGCGGCCAATATCGACGGATTGCGGTCCTTGGGCGCCTTGCTGCGTTCATCCAGCAGGCTGACCACCGCCTGGGTCGTGGCCAGATTGCCCGCCGACAACAGGGTGATGACCCGTTCGCCCGGCACCGACCAATGGGTCATTTTCTTCACCTGGCTGATGTCGTCCACCCCGGCGTTGGTCCGGGTGTCGGACATGAACACCAACCCGCGATTCAGCCGCATTCCCACGCAATAGGTCATTGCCGTCCCATTCTCCCCCCGCCGCGCGCCGTCATTGCTGTTGCACCATCAGCGCGACGTGCATTTCCTCGCGCAGCCCGCCATAATGCACCCCGGTCACCGGCGCGGCATCCCGGTAATCCAGCCCGGTCGCCACCCGGATATAGCGGGCATCGGGCGAAATGCCGTTCGACACGTCAAACCCCACCCAGCCGAGCAGCGGCACAAATGCCTCTGCCCAGGCATGAGTCGCATCCTGCTGGGTGCGGTCATCCATCAGCAGATAGCCGGAAACATAGCGGGCCGGAATGGCGAGCAGCCGGGCGGCGGCACAAAAAATCTGGGCATGGTCCTGACACACGCCGCTGCCCTGGGCCAGCGCCGCCTCGGCGCTGGTGTCCGGCCCGGTGGTGCCGGTTTGATAGGCCACCGCAGCGCGCACCGCCGCCATCAGTGCGTGCAGCCGTGCCAGCGGGTCGCCCGGGTCATAAGCGGCGGCAATCTGGCGGGCCAGCGCCTTCACCCCGCGCCCGGCGCGGGTCAACGGGGTGCCGTGGGTGAAATACCACAGCGGCAAAAAGCCGCCATGCGCGCCCATCACCCCCAGTTCATCGGCGGTCTCCACCACCCCGTGACAGTGCAATTCCACCCGGTCGCTGCCCGGGTTCACCCGGATCAACTCGACATGATTGGCATGTTCATCGGCAAAGCTGAGCTGCACCGTGCCGCCGGTTACCGCAATGTCCCACTCGGCCACCCGTTGCCCCGCCCGGTCCTTGGGCCGCAGCCGCAATTGTTGCAGGGCATAGCTGACCGGCTGGCCATAGGAATAGATGGTGGTGTGTTCCACGCGCAGACGCATCATCGCCCCCCTGGTTCAATCGGCAATAAAGCGGCAATCGCGGGCGATCTGGTCCGCAAGCCGGTTGTTGGCGGCCAGAAAGGCGAGAATATATTCATGCAGGCCGGTGTCAAAAATCTGGTCAATCGTCCCGGCCAGCAAGTCGCGCCGCATCGCCTCTGCCGCCGCCAATGCCGGCATTTCGGTGCCATAATCGCGGGCGAGATGCGCCAGATTGTCGCGGATTTTGGCGTGGCAAAAGGCCAGGCTGCGCGGCATTTGC
>DAIUBZ010000256.1:0-2731 GCA_036846445.1 Sphingopyxis sp.
CTTCAAGACCAGCGAACAAGTCGTCCGGATCCAGCATCCGCTCCACCTGCCACAACGCCCCCCGCCGCCAGCCTGCCCGCCGCTCCGGCCCCGGTTCCGGTCGCGGCCCCGGCACCTGCGCCTAGGCAGGGCCCGGAATTGCTGGCGGCGAGCGAACCTCGCCCGGCCGCCGTGCCACCCTTGCTGCCGATTGCCCCAACCCCGGCCCCAACCCCGGCCCCAACGCCGCCACCGCCGCCCGCCCCGGCCTTCAGCCTGGCCGATATTGTGGCCTCGCTCGACACGGCGGCGGACGAGGCCCGGCGTGATGTGGCGGCGCTGGATGCGGCGGCACTGGCGGCGGTGCAGCGCGACGCAGCGGCGGCGGCAGAGGCGAAGCGGCGGGCCGAGGCGGCGCGGCGCGCCAAGGCCGCAGCGGATACCAGGGCCAAGGCGGAGGCCGACCGCGCCAGCGCCGAAGCCGCCGCCAAGGCCAAGGCCGAGGCCGACCGGCGCGCCGCCAACCCCGCCCGCACCTGGGTGCAAATCGCCACCGGGGCCGATCCGGCGGCGCTGGCGTTTGACTGGCGGCGGCTGGCGCGGCAGGCCCCGGCGCTGTTCACCGGGCGCAGCGGGGCAACGGCGGCGTGGGGCCGCACCCGGCGACTGGTGGCGGGGCCGTTCGCCAATGCGGCTGCGGCCAACAAATGGCTGACCGATTACAAGGCGGCGGGCGGCGACGGCTTTGTGTGGCGCAGCGGCGCGGGCGAGGTGGCCGAGCCGCTGCCATGACCCGCCCGGTCCCTGCCCGATGATCGCCGCTGGTCTGGCGGCGCGGCCCGCCATCAGCCGGGGCCGCCGCCATGCGGAAGCGGACGGCGCCAGCCGCGGCCCGCGCGATGCATTTCAGCGCGACCGCGACCGGATCATTCACAGCATCGCCTTCCGCCGCCTGCGCCACAAGGCGCAAGTGTTTATCGCCCCCGACGGCGACCATTATCGGGTGCGGCTGACTCACAGCCTGGAGGTGGCGCAAATTGGCCGCGCCATTGCCCGCACCCTTGGGCTGAACGAGGATTTGACCGAGGCGCTGTGCCTGGCCCACGACATCGGCCACCCGCCCTTTGGCCATGCGGGCGAGGCGGGGTTGGCGGCGGCGATGGCGGGCGCGGGCGGCTTTGACCACAATGGCCACACGCTGCGCACGCTGGCCCGGCTGGAATGCCCTTATCCCGGCCATGACGGGCTGAACCTGACGTGGGAGACGCTGGAGGGGCTGGCCAAGCACAATGGCCCGGTGACGCGGCCGGGGTGGGCGCTGGCAGCGGAAGATGCGGCGTTTCCGCTCGATCTGGCCAGCCACGCCGGGTTGGAAGCCCAGGTGGCGGCGGTGGCCGACGATATTGCCTATGACAATCACGACATTGACGATGGCCTGCGCGCCGGACTGCTGACGCTGGATTTGTTGCTGGAGCAGCCATGGGTCGCCGCCAATTTTGCCCGGGTGGCGGCGCGCCACCCACAAGCGCCGCCGGAGCGGTTGCTGCGCGAGTTGGTGCGGGACCAGATTGGCCTGATGGTCAATGATGTGCTGGCGACCACCGCCGTCAATATCGCCGCCAGCGGGGTGGCCAGCGCCGCCGATGTGCGGGCGGCGGGCCGCATGCTGGCCGGATTTTCGCCCGAGTTGGCCGCTGCGGAGCGCGGATTGAAGCGGTTCATGTATCAGCGCCTGTATCACCACCCCGCACAATTGGCGGCGGCGCACGCGGCGGAGGCGGTGGTGAGCGGTCTGTTCGCCGCTTATGCCGCCGCGCCGACGCTGATGGGCCCGGTCTGGCACGCGGGCTGCCCCGATGATCCGGCGGCGCGGGCGCGGCACATTGGCGACTATATCGCCGGGATGACCGACCGCTTCGCCATCGACCGCTTTGCCGAGATCCATGGCCGCGCCGCCGTGCCGGATGCGCTGGCGCATGTCTGACCCTGATGGCGGATCTCATGGCTGATCCGGGCCGCGATCTGTTGCTGATCGGTGCCACCGGCATGGTGGGGCGGGCGGTGCTGGCGGCGGCGGGACCGTCGGGGCTGACCGCGCTGGTGCGCCGCGCGCCGGGCGATGACGCGGGCGCGCGGCTGTTGGTGGCCGCCAGCGCCGATTGGCCCGCCCAGATTGCCGCGCTGCGTCCCCGGGTGCTGCTGTGCGCGCTGGGCACCACGATGGCGGCGGCGGGGTCGCGCGCGGCATTTGCGGCGGTGGACCATGATCTGGTGCTGAGCGCCGCGCGGGCAGCCCGGGCAGCGGGGGCGGCGCAAATGGTCCATGTATCGTCCGTGGGGGCTATGGCCGCCAGCAGCAATTTCTATTTGCAGACCAAGGCGGCGGTGGAGGCGGAATTGGCGGCGCTGGGCTTTGCCCGGCTGGACATTTTGCGCCCTGGCCTGTTGCTGGGCGACCGCAGCGGGGCGCCGCGCCGGGCCGAAGCGCTGGGGATGCGGATGGCCCCGGTCACCAATATGCTGCTGCCCGGCCCACTGCGCCGCTTTCGCGCGGTGCCCGCCGCCGCTGTGGCGCGGGCGATGGTGGCGCTGGCGGGGCAGGCCGCGCCGGGGCGCTTCATCCATCACCATGATGAAATCATGGCACTGGGTGGCGGCCAATTGGCTTGATCATCCACTTGACAGGCTGCCGCCGTCCGTCCATCCCGGCACTGTCGCTGATCGCGCGGGAGAGCGCCGGGGAATGACCACC
>DAIUBZ010000256.1:2741-2983 GCA_036846445.1 Sphingopyxis sp.
CCGTCGCCCGGGCGATGCTGGCGCTGGCCGCGCCGGCCGCGCCGGGCCACTTCATTCACCACCATGACGCGATCATGGCGCTGGCGGACGCACAGGCCGCTTGACAGCACTGGTTGGCCCGTCCATCCCGGCGCCGTCGCTGATCGCGCGGGAGAGCGCCGGGGAATCGCAGATTGCCCGGCCGCCGAAGGAGCAACCGCCCCGGAATCTCTCAGGCAAATGGACCGCGTGGGTCGATAGCG
>DAIUBZ010000257.1:0-2977 GCA_036846445.1 Sphingopyxis sp.
AAATCCGCCGCATAAATGGTGTAGCGCCGGTTGATCCGCGCCTCGATCGCGCCCGCCACCGCGTTCATCCCCTGATTGTCGTCCAGCACCCAGCCGATATCGCCAAATTCAGCGCCATAGCGCCCCACGGCATCGCGGCGGATAGTTTCGATCAGCATGAAGGCCAAGGTGCTGGCCATGCGCGTCGCCTGCAGCCGTTTGACCACCCCCATCAACGGCACCCGCAACACCCGGCTGTGGGGGCGGCGCAGCCACCACAGGATTTTCGCCCAGTTGAACGGCCACAGGCTGCCGCCCATGTCGATCAGCAACTGGTTCAAATTGGGCAGCACGATCATGAATGCCACCGCTTCGCCGTCCACCTCCGCCACCCGGATCAAATCGCTGAACACCAGCGGTTTCAGCTTTTTGCCAACAGCGGCGATTTCCGCGTCGGTCAGCGGGACAAAGCCCCAATTGTCGGACCAGGCATCGTTCAATATGGCGCAAATCAGCGCCGCCTCGGTGGCAAAATCGGCCTTGTTCACCGGCCGGATGCGGATGCGGGGGTTTTTTTCGCCCGCCGCCACAATGCGCTGGACCAATGGCGGGAAGCCCGCGCGGATCGGCACATCATAATTCAGCAATTGCTTGACCGGGGCAAAACCGGCGGCCAGCGCATAATCCGCATATTCGGCGCGGTTGTGGCCCAGCATCACCACCGGCGGCGCTTCAAACCCCTCGGTCAGCAGCCCCGGCTCGTCCCAGATCGACAGCGACAATGGCCCGACAATCCGCCGCATTCCCTCCGCGCGCAGCCAGTCAGCCGCCGCCGCAAACAGGGCGGCGGCGACCGCGCCATCCTCTGCCTCAAGCAGCCCCCAATTGCCGGTTCCGGGCCCGAACCCTTTGGCCGCGGGCTGAGCCAGCGCCAATTCGTCGATATGCGCCGAAATCCGCCCGACCACGGCGTCATCCCGGCGGGCCAGAAAAAATTGGGCGCGGCCATGGCCAAACCACGGGTTTTTTGCCGGGTTCAACAGCGCCGCCACCTCGCTGCGCAGCGGCGGCACCCAATTGGGATCAGCGCGGTTCAGCCGGTAAGCGAGGTCGATAAAGGCGCGCAAATCCCGGCGCGACGCCACCGGAGTGACCGTGATGGAAAGGGACATGTGCGCACCCGCCTGTTGGTTGCAAAACAGCAATGTTGCGCCAATATGTCAGTGGGCGGGGAACGCAAGCGCTGCTCCGCCATTTTCTTGCCACAGGCGCGTGGCAATGCGCCCTCATGGACCGGATACCGACCCCAATGGCTGATCGTGCTGCGCCAATGCCGCCACCATTCCCCCCGCCGCTGGCGGCGGCCGCAGATGTCCCGCCGCTGGCGGCGGCTGGCGCTGGCCCCGCGCTGCGCGTGGCGGATGATATGGCGATGATCCGTGCGGCGGCGGAACTGACCCGCGATCTGGTTGCGGCGCGCCCCGGCATCTATTGGGCGGATTTTCTGGCATCGGCGCTGCTGGGTTATGGCGCGATGGCCGCCGCCGTGCTGGCCAGCCCGTGGCCGGTGCAGGTGCTGGCGGGGGTGGTGGCGGTGCTCGCGCTGTTCCGGGCGGGCAGTTTCATCCACGAACTCACCCATTTGCGCGACGGCGCGGTGCCGGGGTTCCGGCTGGGGTGGAACGCGCTGATCGGCGTGCCGTTGCTGATCCCCAGCTTCATGTATGAGGGCATTCACAGCCTGCACCACAATCGCACCAAATATGGGACGGCTGAGGATCCGGAATATCTGCCGCTGGCATTGATGAAGCCGTGGACGGTGCCGCTGTTCGTCGCGGCGTCGGCCTTTGCCCCGCTGGCGCTGCTGCTGCGCTATGGCGTGCTCACCCCGCTGTCGCTGCTGGTGCCGCCGCTGCGGCGGCTGGTGGTGGCGCGCTATTCCGGGCTGATTATCAACCCCGCCTTTCGCCGCCGCCGCCCCGATGGCGCACTGGCCCGCCGCTGGGCGTGGCAGGAAGGGGCGGCCAGCCTGTGGGCCATCGCGCTGATCCTTCTCTTGGCCAGCGGGGCGGTGCCGCTTGGCCCGGCGCTGATCGTGCTGGCCATTGTGTCGGGCACATTGGTGCTCAATCAAACCCGCACTTTGGTCGCGCATTTGTGGGAAAATGATGGCCGGGTGCTGAATGTCACCAGCCAATTTCTGGACAGCGTGAATGTGCCGCCGCCGGGGCTGCTGCCCGAATTGTGGGCGCCGGTTGGCCTGCGTTACCATGCGCTCCACCATCTGCTGCCCGGCCTGCCCTATCACGCCCTGCCGGTCGCTCACCGGCGGCTGGTGGGGGCGCTGGGTGCCGATTCCCAATATCATCGCGCCAACCGGCGCGGCCTGTTCCCGCTGATCGGCGCGCTGGTCGCCGGGGCCAGCCGCCGCACCGCCTGAATCGGCGCGATTTGCTGCCAAAGTGTCGCAAATCTATCACAGTCCCGTCATTAAATGCTGCATCTGCACAGTCGGTGCTTGTCAAACGCCCCATCGCGCGGCTTGATGCCATTGGGGCCGATCTGGATCGTCTCGAACCCCGGCGCAATTTTGTTTCAAACTGAACGACGGTCCAGCACCAAAAGCTCAATGGGGTCCATATGAACATTCGCAATTTCCAGCAGGCACTGCTGCGCGGCGCTGCTGCATCGACGATCATCGCCGCCGCTCTGGCTGCGCCAGCGATGGCCCAAGATGCCACCACCGCGCCCGCCGAAGCCGCCGCGGACGAGACGACCATCGTCATCACCGGAACCCGCATCGCGCGCCCGGAACTGGAAAGCCCGACCCCGGTCACGTCGCTGACCAACCAGACGCTGATCGACGCGGGCCAGACGCGCGCCGGCGACATCATCGCCTATATCCCCGCGCTGTTTGCCTCGACCAACAGCGATTTGTCGGCCACGCGCGGCACCTTGCTGGGCGGCACGTCGCTGAACCTGCGCAATCTGGGCGCGG
>DAIUBZ010000258.1:0-2949 GCA_036846445.1 Sphingopyxis sp.
TTTCCCGGCTTTTACAGCTTCGAGGTCACCGCGTCGGCGCGCTTTGAAAGCTACAGCGATTTTGGCGAAACAGTGAAGCCAAAGATCGGCGCAAACTGGCGGCCCGTGCCGTGGCTGATGGGCCGCGCCTCTTATAATGAGGGCTTTATGGCGCCCAGCCTGGCGGCGCTGTTCACCAGCCCGCGCTGGACGATCACCGCCGGGGCGGGGGACATTGACGCCTATCGCAACCCGTTTCTGGCCGAGGGGCCTTATGTCAAACGCACTTATTTTGGCGGCAACCCCGATTTGAAGCCCCAGGAATCGCAGGGCGAAACCTATGGGTTGGTGTTCGATGTCCCCGGCATCCGGGGGCTGAGCCTGACCGCCGACTATTGGCGGATCAAGCGGACCAATTTGCTGGGCCAGCGCAGCGTGGCCCAGATCGACGCCAGCGATACCGCCCTGCTGCGCGCATTTACCGCCGCGCAAATCGCCGCCGGGGTTCCGGTCAACCAGATTGATATCGGCAGCGGGGCCACCTATCGCGGCGATCCTGATGTCGAACGCTTTGCCCTGACGGCAGAGGACCGGGCGGCATTTGCGGCATATAATGCCGCCAACCCCGGCAATCCGGCGGCACCGGCGGGGCGCATTTTTGCGCGCTATCGGCCATTTTTGAACATCAGCGAAAGCGAACATGCCGGGGTGGATTTTGGCGCCCGCTATGTGATGCCGCGCCAGTCCTGGGGGCGGCTGGTGATCGCCAGTGACTGGAGCTATCTGGACCGCGCCCGCAATGTGCTGGCAGCGCCCAACGTCGCGCCGACCGAAAATAATGAGTTGCTGGCCAATGGCGCGGCGCAGTGGCGCAGCACCACGACGATCAACTGGGATCTGGGCGGCTGGAGCGCCGGGGTTGGCATCTACCATGTCGGCAAAACCCATGATAGCGGCGCGACCACCACGGCGGCCATTTATGAAAGCCTGGGCCGCCCCGATTATATCGAGCCATTTGATACTGCTGGCCGCACCCTGTATCGGTTGGTGATCGACCCGGTGACAACAGTGAACGTCAATCTGGGCTATGAATTTGGCGAGGAGGCGGCGCGCTGGCTGCGCGGCACCCGGCTGCGGTTGGCGGTCCAGAATGTGGCCGACACCCCGCCGCCGCTGGCCACCGGGGGCTTTGGCTATAACCCCAGCGTCAGCCAGTCCCTGCTGAATGGCCGGACGTGGAGTTTTGAAGTGACCAAGCGGTTTTGACCCTGATGCTGACCCCGCTTGCGCGCCGCGAGCTGCTGGCCGGGGCGGCGGCGGCGGCGGCGGTCGCGGCTTGTCCGGCGCGGGCGGCCGGCACTGCCCCGCTGGTGGCCACCGAACTCGCCCGCTGGACGGTGCCAGAGGCCAATCAGGCCGCCGCCGCCGATGCCGCCCATTTTTACGGGATTGGCAACCGCACGCTGGTCAAGCATCGCAAGGCCGATGGGGTGCGGGTGGCGGAATGGCAGGGGCCAGCCGACGGCCAGATCGTGCATTTCAACGCGGGCTATGTTGCGGGCAACCGGCTGGTGCTGGCGCACAGCAATTTTCCGGCGCTGCCCATGGCCAGTTCGCTGGAAATCCACGATGCCCGCACGCTGGCGCCAATTGCCTCGCACAGCTTTGGCTTCCGGCTTGGCTCGTTGACGTGGGCGGTGCGGCACCGGGGCTTTTGGTGGGCCTGTTTCGCCAATTACAATGACCGCGGCACCACCCCCGGCTTTGACCAGCGCTGGACCCATTTTGGCCAATTTGATGACCGGTGGCAGCTGCTGCAAAGCTGGTTGTTCCCCGCCAGCGTCGTGGCCACCTGGGGGATCAGCTCATCATCGGGCGGCGATTGGGGCGATGATGGCATGCTCTATGTCACCGGCCATGATGCCCGCGAACTTTATGTGCTGCGCCTGCCGCGCCAGGGGATGCTGCTGGAACATGTCGCCACCATCGCCGTGCCCTTCGCCGGGCAAGGGTGGGCGTGGGACCGCAGCCGCCGGGGCGAGCGGGTGATTTACGGCATCATCCGTGCCGAACGCCAGATTGTCGCGGCCCGCATTCCGCCGCTGCCGCGCGCCTTGCTGGGGTAAGCCGCCGGGTCAGCGCGCCGCCGGAGCGGGCGCGGCGACCGGCACCACCGCTGCCGCCGGGCGGGGCGGGCGGGCAAAGCTGGCGATTACCGGCGCGTCGCGGCCATAAATGTCGGCAAAGCTGCGGATCGCGCCGTCGGCCCCCGGTGCAGCGGTCCAATAGGCGATATAGACCGGAAATTGCTGGTCCGGGCTGAACAGGAACCGGGTGGTTTTGCCGCTGGCAATTGCCTCACCAAATTCCTCCGGGCTGCGGCCCGCAAAACGCACGGCCATCAAGCCCGAAAAATGCAGCGCCCGGTCGGTGCGGATACAGCCATGGCTGAACGCCCGCGCCGCCGCGCCAAAGGCCGCCTTTGATGGCGTGTCATGCAGGTAAATGGCATGGGGGTTGGGCATTTCCAGCTTCATCACCCCCAGCGCATTTCCCGGCCCGGCGGCCTGCGTCACCCACAGATTTTTGCCGCTGCCCGACCAGCGATAGCCCTGCGCGCGCGCCGCCGCCGGGTTCGTCGCGATTTTTGCGCCAATCCCCTCGTCGATGATGCTGCGCGGCAGCGTCCACATGGGGTTGACGGTGATGCCGGTCGCCATCGCACTCAGCTGCGGGGTGGCGGTGGCGGTTTTGCCCACCACCGCCTTGTGAGTGGCGATGACGGTTCCCTCGTCCACCACCCGGGTCATATATTCGGGCACATTGCTGACGATATGGCGCGGCCCCAGGTCGCGCGGCATCCAGCGCCAGCGTTCGATATTGACCCGGATGCGGTTGGCCTCTGCCGGACTGCGCGCGCCGGGCAGCGCCGCCACCAGCGCGGCAAAATCGCCATGCACCGGGTTCAGG
>DAIUBZ010000259.1:0-2891 GCA_036846445.1 Sphingopyxis sp.
GGCAACTCCACCGCCTGCCCGCCGGGCAAGAGGCCAAGCTGCACCTGACCGGCAACCCGGTGCGCGATGCGATTCTGGCGATCCGCGCCGATGATTTCCCCCCGCTTGGCCCCGATGGCATTTTCCGGATGCTGGTGGTGGGCGGCAGCCTGGGGGCGACAGTGCTCAGCGATGTCGTGCCGCTGGCGGTGCAACTGCTGCCGCCGGCGCTCCGCGCCCGGATGCAGGTGGTGCAGCAATGCCGTGCGGAGGATTTGGACCGGGTGCGCGCATCCTATCTGGCGGTGGGGGTGCCCGCCACCTGCGAGCCTTATTTTGCCGACATGGCCGACCGGATGCGCTGGGCGCATCTGTTCATTGGCCGCGCCGGAGCATCCACCGTGGCCGAGCTCGGCGTGGCCGGGCGGCCCGCGATATTCGTCCCCTATCCATCCGCCACCGACGATCACCAACGCCACAATGTCACCGACATGGTGCGCGCCGGCGGGGCGACGATGATCCTTCAGCCACATTTCACCCCCGGCGAACTGGCCAAACAGCTTCAGAAAATCGCGCTGGAGCCGGGCGCGCTGGAAACCGCCGCCGCGCGCGCGGCGGAATGCGGGCGGCCGATGGCGACCCAGGATCTGGCCGATTTGCTGGAACAAGTGGGCGGCGCGCCGCTGATGGACGTGATCCGCGTCGGCCAAGGCACCCGGGCGGCCCCGCGCCGCAGCCCGCAGACCAGCAGCCGCCAGCGCAATGATGGAGACGGGGCATAATGCGCGGCGTGGCGAGCGATATTGGCGCGGTGCATTTTATCGGCATCGGCGGCATCGGCATGTCGGGCATTGCCGAGGTGATGCACAATCTGGGCTATCAGGTGCAGGGCAGCGACATGGCCGATGGCTATGTGATTGCCGCCCTGCGCGCGCGCGGCATTGCGGTGACCATCGGCCATGACGCCGCAAATCTGGGCGATGCGGCGGTGGTGGTGACGTCCACCGCAGTCAAGCGGGGGAATCCGGAGGTCGAGGCGGCACTGGCGCGGCGCATTCCGGTGGTCCGCCGGGCGGAGATGCTGGCCGAATTGATGCGGCTGAAATCCACGGTCGCGATTGCGGGCACCCACGGCAAAACCACCACCACCTCGATGGTGGCGGCGCTGCTGGATGCGGGCGGCATTGACCCCACCGTTATCAACGGCGGCATCATCAACAATTATGGCAGCAACGCCCGGCTGGGCGCGAGCGACTGGATGGTGGTCGAGGCGGACGAGAGCGACGGCAGCTTCTTGAGGTTGGACGGCACCATCGCGGTGGTCACCAATATCGACCCTGAACATCTCGACCATTGGGGCGATTTTGACGCGGTCAAGCGCGCCTTTCTGGAATTTGTCGAAAATGTGCCCTTCTATGGCGCGGCGGTGCTGTGCCTCGACCATCCCGAGGTGCAGGCGCTGATCCCGCGCATCCGCGACCGGCGCATCATCACCTATGGCTTTTCAGCTCAGGCCGATGTGTGCGGCCAGAATCTGCGGCCCACCGACGGCGGCACCCGCTTTGACGTGCAATTGCGCGACCGTGACGGCGGCCTGCGCGACATTCGCGATATTGCCCTGCCGATGCCGGGGCGGCACAATGTCCAAAATGCGCTGGCGGCGGTGGCGGTGGCGGTTCAGCTTGGCGTCGATGACGCCGCCGTCATCAGCGGCTTTGCCCGCTTTGCCGGGGTAAAGCGCCGCTTTACGCAGGTTGGCACGATCGCCTTGCCCGGCGGGACGGCGCGGGTGATTGACGATTATGCCCACCACCCGGTGGAAATTCGCGCGGTGCTGGCGGCGGCGCGGGAAACGGCGACGGCGGCGGTGCCGGCCGGGCGGGTGATTGCGGTTGCCCAGCCGCATCGCTTTACCCGGCTGGCGGCGCTGATGGATGAATTTGCCGGTGCGTTCAATGACGCCGATCTGGCGCTGGTCCTGCCGGTCTATGCGGCGGGCGAGGCGGCGCTGGACGGTGTGTCGGCCGACGCGCTGGCGGCGGCGCTGCGCCTGCGCGGCCACCGCGATGCCGCGGCGGCGGCGGGGCCGGATGCGCTGGCGGCCATGCTTGCGGCGCGGGTTCAGCCCGGCGATCTGGTGGTGTGCATGGGCGCGGGCGACATCACCAAAATCGCCGCCGGACTGGCCGCAGCGGTGGCGGCGGCGGCTGATGTGGCGGCGGGCCAGTGATGGCGGTGCTGGACAATGTGGGCGCGGCCATGCCGCCGGTGCGGGGCAGGCTGACCGCCCATGCCCCGCTGGCCCCGCTGGTCTGGTTCAAAAGCGGCGGCGCGGCGCGCTGGCTGTTCGAACCGGCGGATGCCGACGATCTGGCGGCATTTCTGGCAGGGCTGGACCCGGCGGTGCCGGTGCTGGCGCTGGGGCTGGGCAGCAATTTGATCGTGCGCGACGGCGGTTGGCCCGGCGTGGTGGTGCGGCTGGGCAAGGCCTTTGCCAGCGTGCGCTGGCTGGGTGAGCAGCTGCTGGATTGCGGCGGCGGGGCGTCGGGCATTTTGGTGTCGTCCACCGCCCGCGACCATGGCATTGCAGGCATGGCGTTTCTGCGGTCGATCCCCGGCACGGTCGGCGGCTTTGTCCGGATGAACGGCGGGGCCTATGGCGGCGAGGTGGCGCAGATATTGGTCGATTGTGATGTCGTGCTGCGGTCGGGGGAGCGGGCGGTGCTGGCGGCGGCGGATCTGCACTATCGCTATCGCCACAGCGACCTGCCGGACGGGGCGATCGTCATTGCCGCGCGCTTTGGCGGACACAGCGCCGCCCCTGCGGAGATTCAGGCGGAAATGGACCGCATCGCCGCCGCGCGCGAGGCCAGCCAGCCGCTGCGCAGCAAAACCGGCGGCTCGACCTTTAA
>DAIUBZ010000260.1:0-2876 GCA_036846445.1 Sphingopyxis sp.
ACCGCCCGCACCAATGGCCCCGCCGGGCCATCGCCCAGCCACGCCACCTGAACCTTGGCGCTGACCGCGTTGATCGGCTCTTGGGGGCGCGCGCCGGGGTGGATGGCGCGGCGCAGCGGGCGGGTGCCGGGCGGCATGGCGATGATTTCGGCGATGGCGCGGGGAATGTCCATGGGATCGGCGCCGCGCCCGCTGCCATCCTCGCGCCCCATATTGGCGGTGAACGCGGGGTAGGCGGCGATCCGCTCTGCCTCGCTGCGTTCCTTCAGCGCGGCGGTGAGCGCATTGCGGTTTTGCCAGATGCGGGTGGGATAGCCGCCGGGCTGGATGATCGTAACGTCGATATTGTGGGGGACCAGTTCATAGGCAAGCTGTTCGCTCATTGCCTCAAGCGCAAATTTGGTGGCGCAATAATGGCCCGTCGCCGGGGCGACCAGCCGCCCCAATTGCGATGAAATCTGAAAAATCTGCCCCGATTTCTGGTCGCGCATCACCGGCAAAACCGCGCGGACCATCCGGTGACAGCCCAGCACATTGGTCTCGAAAATCAGGCTGGTGGCGGCCATGTCCTGAATTTCCGACGGCCCGGTGATGCCAATGCCCGCATTGTTGACCAGCACGTCGATCCGCCCGCCGCTGGCCTCCAGCGCCGCGCGCACCCCGCTGGCGACCGAGGCATCGCTGGTCACGTCAATTTCCACCACGTCGATCCTCAGGGACTCGCTTGCGGCAATGGCCAGCAATTCCCGGGCTTCCCGCCGGGGCAGGGCCCGCATCGACGCCACCACCCGCGCCCCGCGCCGGGCAAGGTGCAGCGCGCTCAAATAGCCAAAACCAGACGATGCGCCGGTGATCAAAATGACCTTGCCGTCCAGCCGGGGCGACTGGGTGCGCGCGGCGGCGGGCAGGGCCGGGCCAACCACCCCGCCAGCGGCAATGGCGGCGCTGGCCAAAAGCAATTGGCGGCGGTGCAGGGCGGCGGGGCTTGTCATCGGTTCAACCTCTGTGCTGTGGCTCAGGCCGGACACGGTGGCATCAATCGCTGCCGCCGCAAAGCCATTTAACCTGCCATCCGCCGCGCAAGATCAGTCAAAAAACGGGCATCATCACCTTGCACAAGCCACTCCGCCTCCGCCGCCAGCGCGGCCAGCAGGTCGGCGAGCGGGTCCAGTTCCGCCTTGGCAAAATTGCCCAGCACATGGGGCGTCACCCGGTCCTTGTGCCCGGGATGGCCAATTCCCAGCCTGACCCGACGGAAATCTGCGCCGATATGCGCGATCATGCTGCGGATGCCATTGTGTCCCGCCGCCCCGCCGCCGCGCTTCACCTTCACCTTGTTTGGCGCAAGGTCCAGCTCGTCGTAAAATGCCGTCACTGCGCCCGCGTCCAGCTTGAAAAAATCGCACGCCGCCCGCACGCTCTGGCCGCTTTCGTTCATGAAAGTCTGGGGTTTCAGGATCAATATGCGCTCCGCCCCGATCCGCCCTTCGCGCACCAGCCCCTTGAACTTGCGCGCCTCCGGGCCGAAGCCATGGGCATCACCAATGCGGTCAGTGGCCATAAAGCCGATATTGTGCCGGTGCAGCGCATAGGCCGCGCCAGGATTTCCAAGACCAACCCAGATTTGCATCGTTCATCCGCCACCAAAAAGCCCCGCCGCCCGCCTGCTGTGACAGAGGGCCGACGGGGCTTCAATGCCGTTCAGGGCAGGACGCTTACGCCGCGCCGCCATCCTTGCCGGCGTCGCCATCGCTGGATTTCAGCGCCGATGGGGCAACGATGGTCGCGATGGTGAAATCGCGGTCGGTGATCGCGCTGGTCGCACCAGCGGGCAAAGTGACATGGCTGATGTGGATGGAATCGCCCACATCAAAGCCGGCTACGTCCACGGTCACTTCGTCGGGAATGCTGGCGACTTCGCACAACAATTCCAATTCGTGCCGCACCACATTCAACACGCCGCCGCGCTTCAGCCCCGGCGATGCGGCTTCGTTGGCGAACACCACCGGCACCTTCACCTCAACGGTGGAACCGGCGGAAATCCGGTAAAAATCCACATGGATGGGCCGGTCGGTCACCGGGTGGAACGCCACATCCTTGGCCAGGGTGCGGGTGGTGGTGCCGTCCACTTCGACCGCGATGATCGAATTCATGAAATGGCCGGTCATCAACTGCTTGCGCAGCAATTTTTCCTCAATATGGATGGTGACGGGCGGCGCATTGCCGCCGTAAATCACTGCTGGAACCCGGCCATCGCGGCGCAATGCCCGGGAGGCTCCCTTGCCAGCCCGTTCGCGCGTCTCGGCCGTCAGCACTAGCTGATCGCTCATGTTATTTCTCCGATTTCCTCAAAAACTGCTGCCGGGCCTCCAGGGATGTCCCCGACAACAGCGCAGGGCCTTAGGCCCCGGCCCGCCAATTTGCAAGCTTCATGGCTTGATTTGCCCGGTGGCCGCCCTAAGCCGGGCCAATGTCCACCAACGATAGCCCGCTCGCCGATTTGCTCAACCTGCCGATGTTCGACGCCGCCGCCTTTGTGCGGGCGACGCTGGCGGAGGATATGGGGCCGTCCGGCGACATCACCGCCGCCGCCGTCATCCCCGCCGATGCCAGCTTCGCCGGGGTGATGGACAGCCGCGATGCGATCATCGTGGCGGGCCTGCCGCTGGCGGCAGCGTTTTTCCGGGCGCTGGATCCGGACTGCGCCATCCGGATATTGGTCGATGAGGGCGCGGCGGCCCCGGCGGGCTGCGATCTGATGCGGGTGGATGGCAATGCCCGGGCGCTGCTGACGGCAGAGCGGTCGGCGCTCAATCTGGTTCAGCATTTAAGCGGCATTGCGACGCTGACCCGCCGCTACGTTGATGAAATCGCGG
>DAIUBZ010000261.1:0-2874 GCA_036846445.1 Sphingopyxis sp.
AATCCATTCGTTGCTAACGGTATCGTCGTAGGCAACCAGCCAACCTTGATGTTCGTGACCAGCATGACGGACTAAGAGCGACATTCCGCTAAACTACCACGACGCCAGCGAATGTCAGCTATGGATGATAGTAGAGAAAAACCAGACCTTCAACTTCCCACCCAACTGCGGTCATCAGCGGCCCCGGTGCTCGGCCCCGAAAGCGGTATGGCGGCTGTGGCATTGGCTCCGAGACAAGCGGCGACTTGCCAGTCGGGCTGACGACAGGGAGCGGTTTCCAGTCAGATGATGCCATCTGACGGGAAATCGCCCTAGTGGTTGGGCCGCAACGGAAGAGTCCGGCTTTGGCCGGGCCTGCCGCCGCGATAAGTTGAACCATCAGAATGAGATAGCTGGTGGACCATGCCGATATTCCGAAGGACGGAATGTCGGCGTCAATCCGCTAGCCGCTGCCCCGGGCCATCGCGTCCATTTTCCGCCCCCGCCGCCGCACCATCGCGGGCAGCCAGCGCGACCAGAACGCCAATTGCCGGGCGGTCGGGCCGACCGGGGTGTGCAGCCGGGTGCCATGCACCGCATCCCATGCCGCCGCCGCCACTTCGGCGACCGGGGTGATTTCCAGACCAGCCCCGCCCAATTGGGCGCGAATCGGCCGATTGGTCTTGCCCGGCACCGTGTCGAGCAGCGGCGTGTCGATAAAACTGGGCATCAGCGAACGGACGCGAATGTCGTAGCGCGCAAATTCCACATCCAGCGCCTCGGTCAGCGCCCGGACGGCAAATTTGGTCGCGGAATAAACCGCCAGCCCCGCCGAGCCATAATAGCCCGACGCCGATCCCGTGTTCAGGATCACCGCGCCGGGCGTGGCGGTCAGCAGCGGCAGCGCCGCGTAAATCCCGTTGACCACCCCGCCGAAATTGATCGCAATCACCCGGTCGGCATCGGCGGGCGTCACGTCCGGGAAATGGCCCCCGGTGCCGATGCCGGCATTGTTGAACAGGACATCCATGCGCCCGCCGCTGGCGCGGGCAAATTCACCGAGCGCCGCCGCCCACTGGTCCCGGTCGCACACATCCATCATATGGGTGGTGGTGGTCGCCGCATCCATCAGCGCGGCGGTTTCGTCCAGCCCGGCGCGGTTGATGTCGGCCAGCCCCACCCGCCAGCCGCGCGCGGCAAAGTGACGTGCGACCGCCCGGCCAATGCCCGAACCGCCGCCGGTGATGAAAATCGCCGGTTGGCCGCTGTGGCCCGATGCTATGGTCATCCTGTCATTCTCCCCCAATTTTCCGCGGTTCCAGCGCCGCCGCCCGGTTGGTCCAACAGGCCGGCAAAGCGCGCCGCATGGTCCCAATCGCGCTGGTGCGCTGCGTGCTGCGCGGTTGCTTCGGCATCCGCGCCCCACCGTTCTTCCTGATACAGCGCATCCAGTGCCACCACCGGCCACAGCGCGTCAGCCCGCGCCGCGCCGCGCAGCACCGCCAGTGCCGCGACCAGCGAGCCGCCGATCGTCACCAGCGGGGCCAGCGCCGCCAGCCGCCACCCGTCCAGCGCCTGCACCGCTGCGGTCAGCCGGGCGGTGGTGGCCGGCGGCTGGTCCACCGGCATCACCCCCGCGGCCAGCCGGAACTCCACCCCAAACTCCGCCTCGGCCCAGTCCAGCCAAGGATTCCACGCCGCCGCCTGCCGCGCCGCCAGCACGGCATCCCGGCCATCGCGATAACAAAGCAAATCCGCAGCAGCATAAGCGGCCAGCGGCGCAGCAAAGGCCAGCGGATCCGGCAGCACATGGTCAATCGCGGCATTGGCCAGCCCGGTCAGCGGCATGGCGGCGGGCATGATCCGATCCCCCTGCGCCGCCCATTCCGCCGCCACCGCCGCCGCCAGCGCGCGGCTGGGCAGGGCCAGCGGTGCGCGCGCGGGGGTTTTCACCGGGCGGTCGTCCAGCCGGATGACAAAGGGCGGGCCGCCATCGCCCACCATGGCCGCCGAATAAAAGCGCCGCACCGTCAACCGCCGCTGCGCCAGCGCCGGGCCAGCAGCGCCGGGACCAGCAGCATGTCGAGCGCGCCGACCGCCAACAGCACGGTGCCGATAATCGGATCGGCCTGCGCATCCACCAGCGGCAATCGCCCCGCCAGCACCGCCACGCCCATCAGCGCCGGCCCCAAGCCCACCAGCCGCACCAGATTGAGGATCAGCAACCGTTGCATTGCCGGATCGCGGTTGTCGCTGGTCATCGCTGGTCCTTTGCCGGGGTCAAATGCTGCATGAAATGGGCCAGCGCGCCATGGCCACGCCCGGCCAGCGCCGCCGCGACCCCGGCGCGCATGGCGGCGGGCTTGTTCTGGCTCAGCTTCACCGTCGTGCGCCAACCGCTGATCGCCAGCTCAAATCCGGCGATGCTGTCGACCAGACGGCCAAAATCCGCGCCGCTCAGCTTGGCACGCGTCCATGGCGGGTCGGCCCCCACCCGCGCCTCGTTCAGCGCGGTCAGCGCGTCAATCTGGGCAATCAGCGCGGCGCGGTCCAGCCGGCTGGCCCGCCCTTCCATCTCAACCGCCACATAATTCCACGTCGGCACCTGGCCGTCATCGCCCATATCGGCGGGGCTGATATAGGCATCTGGCCCGGTTACGACCGCCAGCGCCGCCGCCCCGTCCAGATGGCGGGTCAGGCCATTGCCACGGGCAAGGTGAAAGCTAAGCCGCGCGCCGTCCTCGCTCAGCAACACCGGCACATGCGCCACGCGCGGGCCATCGGGGGTAGCGGCGAACAGGCTGGCGAAGCCGATTTCGCGCACCACCGCGGCGGCCAGTGCGGGGTCGGCGGGACGAAAGGCGCTGTTGGGGTGCATCAGCGCGTTGGCCCCGG
>DAIUBZ010000262.1:0-2849 GCA_036846445.1 Sphingopyxis sp.
TATTATACCCAGGCGCAAAAGGTCCGCACGTTGATTGCGCGCGATTTTGACGCCGCGTTCGGGCAATGCGACGTCATATTGGCCCCAACTGCGCCGTCGGCGGCCTTTGCGCTGGGCGAAAAAATGGCCGATCCGCTGGCCATGTATCTGAACGATGTGTTCGCCGTGCCCGCATCGCTGGCCGGGCTGCCCGCCATGTCGGTGCCGGGCGGGCTGAGCCGCGATGGCCTGCCGCTGGGCCTGCAACTGATCGGACCGCGCTTTGACGAACAGGGCGTGCTGGACGCCGGGCTGGCGCTGGAGCAGCGGGTGGGCTTTGCCGCCCGGGCGGAGAAATGGTGGTGAGCGACATGGCAGAACATTACCGCATCACCGGCGACACTGGCGAGTGGGAGGTTGTCGTGGGCCTTGAGGTGCACGCCCAGATCAACACTGCGTCCAAGCTGTTTTCCGGCGCGGCGACGGCCTTTGGCGCGGAGCCGAACAGCCAGGTCAGCCTGATCGACGCGGCCATGCCCGGCATGTTGCCGGTGCCGAACCGCGAATGCATCCGCCAGGCGGTGCGGACGGGAATGGCGATTGACGCCCAGATCAACCCATGGTCGCGCTTTGACCGCAAAAATTATTTCTACGCCGATTTGCCGCAGGGCTATCAGATCAGCCAGCTTTACCACCCGCTGGTGGGCGAGGGCGCGCTGACCATCGCCGCTGATCCCAAGGCGGGCATCGCCCAGCCCAAAACCATCGGCATTGAGCGGATTCATGTCGAGCAGGACGCGGGCAAGCTGATGCACGACCAGCATCCGACCATGTCCTATGTCGATTTGAACCGCTGCGGCGTGGCCTTGATGGAAATTGTGTCCAAGCCCGAGATGCGCTCGCCCGCCGAGGCCGGAGCCTATCTGGCCAAGCTGCGCAGCATCCTGCGCTATGTCGGAAGCTGTGACGGCAATATGGACCAGGGCTCGATGCGGGCCGATGTGAATGTGTCGGTGCGGCGGCCCGGCGCGCCGCTGGGCACCCGCACCGAGACCAAGAATGTGAACAGTGTGCGCTTTGTCATGGCGGTGGTCGAGGGCGAGGCACGGCGGCAGGTCGCGCTGATCGAGGGCGGCGGGACGGTGGTTCAGGAAACCCGGCTCTATGATCCCGATCGCGGCGAAACCCGCTCGATGCGCTCGAAAGAGGACGCGCATGACTATCGCTATTTTCCCGATCCCGACCTGTTGCCGCTGGAATTGGACGCCGAATTTCTGGCAGAATGCCGCGCCAGCCTGCCCGAGCTGCCCGATGCCAAGCGGGCGCGGTACGAGGCGGCGGGCATCAGCGCCTATAATGCCGCCGTGCTGACCGCCGAGGTGGAGGCCGCGCACTGGTTCGACGCGCTGCTGGCGCGCTGCGCGGCGGACGGGGTGAAGCCAGCGGCGGCGGCCAATTGGGTGACGAGCGAATTGTTCGGCGCGCTGAACCGGATGGGCCGCAGCATCGACGCCAGCCCGGTCAGCCCGGCGGCAGCGGCGGAATTGCTGGGGCTGGTCGCCAATGGCACAATTTCGGGCAGCATCGCCAAACAGGTGTTCGAGATGATGCTGGACACCGGTGACGGCGCCGCCGCGATCGTCGAGGCAAAGGGGCTGAAACAGACCAGCGACACCGGCGCGATTGAGGCGGTGATCGCCACTGTGCTGGCCGCCAATGCCGACAAGGTGGCCCAATATCGCGGTGGCAAGGAGGCATTGTTCGGCTTTTTCGTCGGCCAGACGATGAAGGCGATGGGCGGCAAGGCCAATCCGCAAGTGGTGAATGATCTGTTGAAACAGGCGCTGGGCTGATCGGCCCCGGCAATTCCGCTTGGCAGACGATTTTTCTTGGCGCAGATTGGCGCGGCAACAATTTTGGGGGACGGATATGGTGCGGTGGGTGATGGCGGCGGCGGCGCTGATGCTGCCAGCAGGCGCGGCGGCGCAGGCGTTTCGGGAACCCACCCCGCCCCGGCAATTTACCGAGGCCGAAATTGCCGCGATTGACGCGCCAGCAATGGGCTTTGCCGAAACCCCGGAAGTGGTGGAGGCATATGACAAATATTTCTATTTCCACCGCGCCGCCACCAGCATGGACGATGCCTATGCCGATCTGCGCGAATGTGACGCCATGGCCAGCGGCATCAGCTTTTATGCGGGCGGCAGCCCGGTTTACACCCCCTATGGTGGGGTGCTGGGCGGCGCGATTGGCGGTGCGGTCGGCTCGCTGATCGCCGATGCGATTTTCGGTTCGGCCCAGCGCCGTCAGTTCCGCCGAATCAACCTGCGGAACTGCATGGGGTTCAAGGGGTATCAGCGCTATGGCATGTCGCGGGATATCTGGGGAAAGCTGGACTTTGCCGAGGGCAACAGCCGCAAGTCCGAGGCTGTGCGAACCGAATTTCTGTTGAAACAGGCCAAGGTGGCATCCGGCCCCACGCCACAGACCAAGGTGCTGGAACCATGAAAATTGCGGCAATGATCCTTGGCGCGGCGGCGCTGCTGGCCGTGGCCCCGGCCGCCTTTGCCCAGGCGATTGAGGCGAAAAATCTGGCGTCCGGCAAGGCGAAGATCGACCCCGACAAAGGCTATGTTTTCCTGCGCGGCGAACTGCGGCAAAATGCGCTGTTCCTCCGCCTGCCGGACGATGCCGCCCGCGCGCAATATGCCGAAAATTGGGCCAAGGCGCTGGAAAAGGCGCAGGCAAAATATGCCAAGGCGCTGAAACGTTATGAATCTGACCGGGCGATCGCGGTGCAGACCAAGCAGAAATTGCCCGAGGCGCCGGTGGAGCCAACCCCGGAGAATTTCAGCATCGACGCGATTGAA
>DAIUBZ010000263.1:0-2502 GCA_036846445.1 Sphingopyxis sp.
TCACCGCAATCATCACCGCGCCAAAAAAGACCCAGCCATAGACCAGATGGTCAAACCCTTCGGCATATTTGCGGCCAAAGACATCGCCGATCACCATCGTGCCCCACGCCCGCACCGCATTGGCGAGCACGGTGGCCGCCAGGGCCAGGGTGACAAATATGATCCGCCGCCGCCAACTGACAAAGCCGACATGGGCCGCAAACACCGCATAAGCGCCCATGGCGATCAGGAAGCGGGCACCTGAACAAGCCTCAGCCACCTCGTAAAATCCGCGCGGGGTGGTGATGAAAATCCCCTCGATATGCGCGGGGATCCCCGCCCAGGCCAGCATCACCATGCTCAGCTTGGCGGTGATGGTTTGCAGCAGCGGCACCAATTCCTCGCCAAATGGCACCAGCAGCCAGCCATAGGCGAGCGGAAAGGCCAGCCCCCGCACCAGCACCGGGCCGAGCGCCGCCGCCACCGCGCCCTGAACCATGATGACGACGCCGAATTGCCGGACCATGGCGATACCCGCCGCTTCGCCTGCCAGCCACAGCCCGCTGCCAGCCAGCATGACCAGTGCGCCGGGCCACCAGCCCACCGGGGTCAATTGGCGCAGCAAGGGTGCGCGCTGAACCACCAGCCAGCCGATCAGCGGCACCATCAGCAAAATATGATTGAAGGTGCTGCTGTCCCACCAGATCATGACCAGCGCAGCGATATCACGGGCGAACACCAGCCCGGTGAGCGCCCACAGCCCGGCGAGCAGCGCCAGCTGGCGCGGCCAGCGGCTGGCGGCGGCACCGGGCGCAGTGGCGGCGGCGCTGGCCATCAGCCCAGCCCCAGATGCGCGGCCAGCGGGGCCAGCCGGGCATCCCAGCCATAGCGCGCCAGCATCTGCGCCCGCGCCGCGCCGCCCAGCGCCGCGCCCGCCGCCGGGTCGGCCAGCAGGCGCAGCGTCGCGGCGGCAAAATCGCCCGCGCTCCCGTCTGTCCCACCCGCCACCAGCAAATCGCGGCCCGGCGCGGCGTCGATGCCCTCTGCCGCCGCCGGGGTGGCGACCACGGGCCGGGCCATGGCCATCGCTTCCAGCACCTTGTTCTGCACCCCGCGCGCCACCCGCAGCGGCGCGGCGACCACGGCGGCGGCGGCCAGCCATGGCCGGACATCGGCGACCTCGCCGGTCACGGTGACGCCGGGCAATTTGGCCAGCGCCCGGACCTGCGGCGCGGGCGCGCGGCCCACCACGGCAAAACGGGCATCGGCGCGGGCGGCGCGCACCAGCGGCAGCACCTGGCGGGCGAACCAGTCAGCCGCCTCGATATTCGGGCGATAATCCATCTGGCCGGTGAAGACGATCAGCGGCCCGGCGGCGGGCGGCAGCGGGGCAAAATTGCCGTGGGGATCAAAAAAGTCGGTGGCGATCCCATTTTCCACCGCCGCCACCCGGTCCGCGTCCAGCCCGCTGCGCTGGCGGAACAGCGCCGCCTCTGCCGGGCTGACAAACAGGCTGATCGCGGCGCGCTGCGCCAGTGCCGCCTCATATGCCGCCAGCACCCGCGCCTCGCGGCGATAGACCCCGTGCATCGGGGGCAGCCGCGACTGGGCGGCGTAGGCGGCGAATTTCGCCGAGTCGACATCGACAAAATCCATCACCACCCGCCCGGCAAAATGGTCCCGGTCCGGGATATATTGGCCCATTTGGCCGGAAAAGCCGACGATGTGGCTGATGCCGCCCGCCGCCACCAGCCCGGCGACATGGCGGCCCAGCCCGGGATCGCCGAACATCGCGGTGCTGACGGGGCGCTTGGTCAACAGCGCAATCGCCAGCGCCGCCAGCCGCCCCCGGCTGCGCACCGCCAGATACAGGCTGGCGCTGAGCGGGGCCAGTTTTTCGCGGGCAATATCGGCGTCGGCATCGGTATCGCACAGCGCGGCGACATGGACCCGGCCCAATTTGGTCAGCGCATCGAACATATGCCAACTGCGGATCCGGTCGCCCCGGTCGGGCGGCCACGGCGCGCGGTGGGCCAGAAACAAAATCTCGGCCATGGGCTATCCCAGCCCCCGGGCGATCAGCGGGCCAATGCGGTTGGCCGCCCACAGCGGCAATTTCTGCCACGTCCGCACCATCAGCGCATATTTGCCGCTGGTCGGATTGACATCGCGCCCCGCCTGCCCCCCCTCGGTCCAACTCGCATAGGTCAGGGGTTCGGGGACAAAACCCCAATTTTTCTTATAGGCATAGGGGCCGCTGTCCAGCTTTGACCGGCCAAAGTCAAAGGCGGTGCAGCCCAGCGCGCGCGCATGGCCCATCAGGGCAAAATACATTGCCTCATTCGCCCGGCTGCGCCGCGCCGCCGCCACCCCGCCGCCCCAATAGGGCATGACGGTGCCGCGCCAATACAGGCTGAGCACGCTGGCCACCGGCACCCCGGCGTCCCACACCGTCAATATGTCTGCCCCCGCCGCCGCGCCCGCCGATGCGCCCGGTGGGCAAAAGGCATCGAGCATCCGGTC
>DAIUBZ010000263.1:2512-2838 GCA_036846445.1 Sphingopyxis sp.
GGCGTCCCACACCGTCAATATGTCCGCGCCCGCGCCCGCGCCCGCGCCCGCCGATGCGCCCGGTGGGCCAAAGCCATCCAGCACGGCATCGAACAGCGCCCGGGGGAAAACCGGCGTGCCCAGGTTGCGGACACTGGTGGCATAGACGTGATAATGGGCGGCGCGGTCGGCGGCGGCGGTGCCGGTGGTGATGGTGAAGCGGGCGGCCAGCGCCTTGCGCACTTCGGCCCGTTGTTTGCGCGGGATGGCCAGCAATTCGGCATCATCATCGCGGGCGAGCGGGCGGACAAAGCCCGCATGGTGGCCACTTTGCATCCGCCAGCCCG
>DAIUBZ010000264.1:0-2800 GCA_036846445.1 Sphingopyxis sp.
TCGCATAGTCAAAGCGGGCGCGGCGGTTCTCCGCCACCACCTTGCGCTTGTCGAACTCGCTATGATGGGGGCGCGCCATCAGGCCAGCTCCATCCGGGTCATAATATCGTCAATCCGTGCCCGCGCGGCAGCCGATGCCGGAACCAGCGGCAGCCGCACTTCGGGGTCAAACCAGTCATGCCGCCGCGACAGAGCATATTTGGCGGGCGACGGGCTGGCATCGGCAAACATCGCCAGGCTGAGGTCGAACAGATGGTCATGGTGGTTGCGCGCTCCGGCCCAATCCTGGCAACTGATCGCGCGCATCAACCGCGCGCAATTGCCCGGATCGACATTGGCGGTGACCGAAATACAGCCCTGCCCCCCCAGCAGCGCATGGGCCAGCCACAGTTCGTCATTGCCCGACAATTGCAGAAAGTCCTGCCCCAGCAATTGGGCATGGCGCGTGACCCGCGTCAGATCGCCGCTCGCATCCTTGATCCCGATCACGGTCGGTACGGTTTCGGCAATGCGCGCCAGCGTCTCGGGCAAAATGTCCGTGACGGTGCGGGCGGGCACATTATAGGCGATGATGGGAAAATCGCTGGCCCGGGCCAATGCCTGAAAATGCGCGGCGATGCCGTCCTGACTGGGCCGGTTGTAATAGGGGGCAACGACCAGTGCCGCCGCCGCGCCCGCCGCCCGGGCGCGGGCCATGTGGCGGACAGCGGTGGCGGTGTCATTGGATCCGCACCCGGCAATCACGGGCACCCGGCCCGCCGCCGCCTCGATAACGATGTCAAACACCCGATAATGTTCATCAAAGCTGAGCGTGGCGCTTTCGCCGGTGGTGCCGCACGGCACCAGTGCGGTGCTGCCGGAGGCGATGTGCCATTCGACCAGCCGGGACAGCGCCCCGGCATCGACCGTGCCGCCCCGAAATGGCGTGACCAAGGCCGGAATCGACCCGTAAAACATCATCTAATTCCTTTACAGGCCAAGTCAGCCCCCCTTAAGGCGGCAGGAGCCATAGCCATTCTTACCCCGCCCCTTACGCAATTGCGCGGTGATGCCGCAAGGAGATTAGAATTGCCCGCGCCTGTGACCCCGCCCCGGTTTGTGCCCTGGATTTTGCGCGCCGCGCGCCTGGTGCGTCTTGCCCCGGTTGCGGCATTGGCGCTGACCGCGGCGGCGTCGGCGCAAAGCTGGACAGCGGCAGAGCGGCAATGGCTGGAGGCGCAGCGCGATATTGTCGGCGGCCCGGTGCCCCCGCCCCGCGCGCAGCCGATCGCCAATGCGCTGGCGGAATGGCGCGCCCTGTCCACCAATGACAGTGCCGCATTTGAACAATTGGCGGCGTTTTTAATCCACAATCCCGATTGGCCGGGCAGCGACCAGATGCGCAATACCGCCGAACGCGCCATCGCCATCGACAGTTTCAACCCCGGTCAGGTGATGGGATTTTTCGCCGTGCTGCCGCCGCGCACTGCGCCGGGCGCGCTGCGCCATGCGCTCGCGCTCGCCGCCACCGGCCATGGCGAAGCCGCCGCCGCCGCCGCGCGCCGGGCGTGGCTGATGGGGATTGCCGACCCGCTGGACGAGGCGCGATTGCGGCGCGACTTTGGTGCGGCGCTGACTGCCGCTGACCATGATGCCCGCATGGACCGGCTGCTATGGCAAGGCTCCACCGCCGCCGCTGGCCGCCAATTGGCGCTGGTGTCGCCGGGAGCCGCCGCCATGTTTGCCGCGCGGCTGGCGCTGCGCACCCGGACGGCAGGCGCGGCGGCGCAGGCCAGCGCGGTTGAGGCCGCTGACCCTGGGTTGCTGCGCCGCGATGCGGGCTATATTCATGACAAGGCGATCTGGCTGCGGAGCGAAGGCCGCCCCGGCGCGGCGCAGGACACGCTGGCCGCGCCGCGCCAGCTGGACCGCCCGCCCACCGATGCGTCGGCGTGGCTGAAATTGCTGCTGGCCAATGCCCGGGCGGCTGAGCGCAGCGGCGATGACGCGAACGCCTATCGCATCGCCAGCCAGCTTGGCGATGCCGTCGCCGCCGATGTCGCGGTCCGCACCACCAGCCTGAGGGTGCGCGACGATTACACCAGCCTGGCCTGGCTGGCCGCACGGATCGCGCACCGCCAGCTTGGCCGCCCCGCCGACGCCGCCCGCGCCTACCGGCTCTATGGCGAGGCAGCGCGGTCAGCCAGCACGCGCAGCAAGGGATTTTACTGGGCCGGGCGCGCCGCCGAGGACGCCCGCGACGCCGCCGGGGCCACTGCCCATTTCACCGATGCCGCCGGTTTTGCCGATCAATTCTATGGCATTTTGGCCCGCGAACGGCTGGGCCTGCCGCAACCGCGCAGCACCGGGCCGTCGCTGGACGCCGTGACGCCGGACGACCGCGCGGCCTTTGCCCAGCACCGGCTGGTTCAGGCGGCGCGGCTGGCGGGCGCGAGCGGCGGTTGGCGCGAACAGTCGCAATTTCTGCGCGCCCTGACCAACTGGGTCACCACCCCGGCCCAGCATCAACTGGCGGGCGCGCTGGCGGCGGAAATCGCCCGGCCCGATCTTGGCGTCATGATCGGGCGCAGCGCCCAGGCCAACAGCCTGAACGCGGTGGCCGCGGGCGGATTTCCACTCACCGCTGTGCCGGACGGGCATCAGGACAATTGGACCTTCATCCACGCCATTACCCGGCAGGAAAGCCAATTTGACCCCCAAGCGATCAGCCACGCCGGGGCGCGCGGCCTGATGCAATTGATGCCGCCCACCGCGCGCGAGGTGGCCGGCAAATTGGGACTGGGCTACAGCCAAAGCGGGC
>DAIUBZ010000265.1:0-2797 GCA_036846445.1 Sphingopyxis sp.
GCCCAGCGTGGCGGCAATCCCACAGCCCACCACCAGCGCCCGCCGCCCCGCCATCCCCCATTGGTTCTCGAGCCCGGTCAGCGCCGCCAGCCCGGTGGTAATCAGGAAATACAGGCCCCACATGGTGAGGAGCGACCCCACCGCCACCCGGGGATCGACGGCGGCATCCGCCGCCACCCATTCCGCCGGGCGCGACAGCAGATTGACCCGCTGGTCAGTCTGAAACCGGGATGGGGCAGGAGCCTTGTTCATCGCATCAGCATATCGCGCCCGTCGCGACGAGTCAGCAGGCCAATTGCCGCCGGTCGAACCGCCCAAGCCGCTGGTCGAAGCGGAGCGGCCTAGCCAATTCCGGTCAGCTCAAGCCAGCCGCGCCAGCGCCGCGCCCAGCCGCTCCGCATCCGCCGCTTTTGCATCATGGTCGGCGCGGGCCTTCGCCACTGCTTCTGGCTTGGCGCGCTCGGCAAAGGCCGGGTTGGCCAGCCGGGCGGCCAGCGCGTCACGCTCCTTGGCGGCGGCCTCCAGCGCCTTGGTCAGCCGCGCCCGCTCGGCATCCAGATCAATCACCCCGTCCAGCGGAATGGTGATGGTGTCGCCCGCCACCACCAGTTGCAGCGACGCCCCGGCCGGGGCGGGATCAACGCTCACCCGGTCCAGCCGCGCCACCCGGTCCAGCGCCCCGGCCAGTGCGGTGGTGCGCGGGCCCAGGCTGGCGGGAATATGGGCAGTCAGCCGGGCGCCCGGCGGCAGGCCCAGCTCGGCCTTGGCAGCGCGCAATTCGGTGACCAGCGCGATCAGCCACTCGACCTCGGCCTTGGCCGCAGCGTCCGCCCCGGCGCGCGGTTCGGGCCAGCGGGCGGTAATCAGCGGATAATCGGCGCGTGCGCCCCGGCTGCTCCACAATTCCTCGGTGATGAATGGCATGAAGGGGTGCAGCATCACCAAAATCTGGTCCAGCACCCAGCCCGCGACATTGCGGGTTTCGGCGTCAATCTGGCCCCCCGGACCCGGCTTGATGAGTTCCAGATACCAATCGCAAAATTGGTCCCAGACAAAATGGTAAACCGCGTTCGCCGCCTCATCAAAGCGCAGCGCGGCCAGTGCTGCCTCGACTGCCAGGACGGTTTGCGCCACCTCGCCGACGATCCAGCGGCCCACCGCGTGGGTGGCCGCCGGGGCGGCAATGGTGGTGGAGGCGCCAATGCCATTGGCCTCGCAAAAGCGGGTCGCATTCCACAGCTTGGTCGCGAAATTGCGGTAACCGGCCAGCCGGGCGTCGTCCATCTTGATGTCGCGGCCCTGGCTTTCCATCGCGGCCATGAAAAAGCGCAGCGCGTCCGCGCCATATTGGTCGATCAGGCCAAGGGGATCGACAACATTGCCCTTTGACTTTGACATCTTCTGCCCATCGGGCGCGCGGACCAGCCCGTGCAGATACAGCCGCTTCCACGGGACGTCCTGCATGAAATGCGTCCCCATCATCGCCATGCGCGCATCCCAGAAGAACAAGATGTCGAAACCGGAAATCAGCACGTCGTTGGGATAATGGCGGGCGAGCAAATCTCCCCCGCCCCCGGGGGCGGGGGTTGGGGGGTAGGGGTTCATCGCCTCGGACATGGCAGACCCCACCCCCGGCCCCTCCCCTTGAGGGGAGGGGAGCTGATTGTCCGGCCAGCCCAGCGTGGCAAAGGGCCACAGGGCGGAGGAGAACCAGGTGTCGAGGACGTCGGGGTCGCGCCACAAAACGGCAACCCCGGGATTGTCACCGACACCAAAGGGGTGGCGAAACGCTTCAGATTGGGAATCGGCGATAATCAACTCGCAGGCATCGCCATAATAATTCTGGGCCTGTCTCCGAAAGTCATCCTCTGTTTCCGCGACAAAACACTTTTCAGCAAACGAAGCGATAACGCCATGTTCGTTGGCGCTCGGCCCATACCACACCGGAATCCGGTGGCCCCACCACAATTGCCGGGACACACACCACGGCTGGATATTGTCCATCCAGTGGAAAAAGGTTTTCTCCCACGACTTGGGGACGATCTCGATCTCGCCAGACTTCACCGCCGCAATTGCCGGTTGGGCCAGCGTCTTGGCATCGACATACCATTGGTCGGTCAACCAGGGTTCGATCACCACCGCGCTGCGGTCGCCGAACGGCGTCTGGATGGTGCGCGGTTCGGCGTCATGCTCGCCCCCATCCTTGTCGATATGGGGGACCAGCAGGCCCAGCGCCTTCATCCGTGCCACCACTGCCGCGCGCGCAGCGAAGCGGCCCTCGCCGATGAACTCTGATGGAATCAGGTCGTCTTCGGTCTGAACGACATTGGCGTCGCCATCCAGCATGTTCAGCATGTCCGCCGCCGCAATGCCCGCCCGCTTGCCGACCTCGAAATCATTGAAATCATGGCCCGGCGTGATTTTCACCGCGCCGCTGCCCAATTCGGGGTCGGCGTGGGGGTCGGCGATGATCGGAATCCGCCGCCCGGTGATCGGCAGCAGTATCTCCTTGCCCACCACGCTGGCATAGCGCGGATCATCGGGGTTCACCGCCACCGCCATGTCGGCCAGCATCGTCTCGGGCCGGGTGGTGGCGACGACAATATGGTCGCGGCCATCATCCAGCCGCGCTCCATCCGCCAGCGGATAGCGAAAATGCCAGAAATGCCCCTGCACTTCGCGTGTTTCCACCTCCAGATCGGAAATGGCGGTTTTCAGCTTGGGGTCCCAATTCACCAGCCGCTTGTCGCGATAAATCAGCCCCTGATGATACAGGTCAACGAACACCTTGGCGACG
>DAIUBZ010000266.1:0-2795 GCA_036846445.1 Sphingopyxis sp.
CACCGCGCTGCGCAGCCAGGACGCCGACCAGTTTCGGGGGACCGAACGCGCGGTGATTTATCTGTCGCGGCTGGTGCCGATGGAACCGGATATGGCGGCTGAGGTGGCGCGGCTGGGCGCTGGCGGGGTCGCGTCGCTGGTGCTGACCGCGCGGGGCGCGGATATGCGCGACATGACCCTGCGCGAGCTGGCCGAAAATGGCCTGGATTTTTCCGCTGCGCCGGGATGCGGCCCGCCGCTGTGCGTGCGGCGGGGGATCGTCCGGGCGGCGGATGTTGCAGCGGCAGCGGCAGCAGTGCTGGGACCGGCGGAGGCGGCGCGGCTGGAGTTGACGCGGGGGCGCGACATTACCATGGCCGATGGGGTGATGACGGCGGCGGGGCTGGACAAGGGCGCGCTGGTGCGGCTGGTGCTGGCCAGCCTGACCCCGCGCTTTGATGCGGTGGTATTTGTGGACGATGCCGAGAAAAACACGGCGTCCATGGCGCGCGCGGCGCAGGGGATGGCGATTCCGGTCGCCATATTCCACTATCGCGGCCCGGCGCGGCCGGAGGCGGACGATCCGCGCAGCCGGGCCGAGGTCGAGGCGGATTGGCAGGCGGCGCGCCAGGCCGTGTGCAAGGCATTGGCGCCGCGCTGGTGTGAATGATTGGCCGGGCGGCTATTGGTCGCGCGCCACCCGGCCATAAAGATCGGGCCGCCGGTCGCGGAAAAATCCCATGCTGGCCCGGTGCTGGGCGGCCAAGTCCAGATCGAATGTCGCGACCAATGTGCCGCGTTCGGTATCGTCAAATTCGACCACCAGATCGCCCCATTCATTGGCGATGAAGCTGTTGCCATAGAAACGCTGGCCGTCCTCGGTGCCGATCCGGTTGGCCGCGACCACGGGCATGCAATTGCTGACCGCATGGCCCTGCATCGCCCGCCGCCACATCCGCCGTGTGTCCAGCGTGGGGTCTTGCGGTTCCGCGCCGATGGCGGTGGGATAAAACAGGATTTCCGCGCCCATCAGCGCCATCGCCCGGGCGCATTCGGGATACCATTGGTCCCAGCAAATGCCGACGCCAATCCGCGCCCCGCCCACATCCCACACCCGAAAGCCGGTGTTGCCGGGCCGGAAATAATATTTTTCCTGATACCCCGGGCCGTCGGGAATATGGCTTTTCCGATACACGCCCGCAATCTCGCCGTCGGGACCGATCATCGCGATGCTGTTATAATGGTGGGGGCCGTCCTTCTCAAAAAAACTCGCCGGGATGGCGACGCCAAGTTGTTTGGCCAATTTTGCCATCGCCCGGACGCTGGGGTGATCGGCGGTCGGGTGCGCGGCGGCGAAATGCGCCTCCGTCTGGGTTTTGCAAAAATAAGGCCCGGCGAACAATTCCGGCGGCAGGATGATGTCCGCGCCATCGGCGGCGGCGCGGGCGGCCAATTCGCTGACCTGGGCAATATTTTCCGCGCTTGGCCCCGGCAATTCCAGTTGCAGGGCGGCGACGCAAATCTCTCGGGCCATGGCCTAAACCTCCGGCAATTGCTGGCTGGAACAATGGAAACTGCCGCCGCCGCTCAGCACCGCATCAGCGGGCAGGCCGACAATGCGGCGATCAGGGAACAGCGGGGCGAACGCCGCCAATGCGGCATCGTCGTGGGGGCTGCCATAGGTTGGCACCACCACCACGCTGTTGCCGATGTAAAAATTCATATAGCTGGCGGGCACCAGCTCGCCGCCCTGGCGATATGCGCCCACTGAGGGAATGGGGGTGACGGCAAAGCCCGCCGCCGCCGCGCGGGCGTGGGCGTCGGCATAGGCAGCGGCATTGGGGTCATCCCCGTCGCTGGCCGCCGGGATCACCAAATGACCGGGTGCGACAAAGCGGGCCAGATTGTCGACATGGCCGTCGGTGTGGTCATTGGCCAGCCCGTCGCCCAGCCACAAAATCGTCTCGACCCCCAAATCCCGCCGCAACCGATCGGCGATGTCGGCTTTGGCCAACCCCGGATTGCGGTTGGCGTTCAGCAGGCAGTCCATGGTCGTGACGCAATTGCCGGTGCCGTCCACGTCAATCGACCCGCCCTCCAGCACCCAATCGCAATCGGTCACCGGCAATCCGGCGGCGTGGGCCAGATTATAGCCCACTTCCTGATCGCCATCAAAGTTGAAGCGGCGGCCCCAGCCGTTGAAATCGAAATCGCGGGCGATGCGGCGCTGGCCATCAGTGACGATGATGCAGCCGGTGTCGCGCAGCCAGATGTCGCCGATATGGCTGGCCTCCACCTCCACCCCCGGCGCGGCCAGCGACCGGGCCAGCGCGGCGGCGTCAGAGTTGCCCGCCACCAGATGCACCCGCTCGCCCCGGCCAGCGTCATGCACGGCATTGGCAAAGGCGGCGATCTGCGCCTGCGCCCGGGCAAATGGCTCCTCCCAATGGCCCCAGAAACTGGGAAAGCCAATCCACACCGCCTCGTGCCGCGCCCATTCGGCGGGCATCCGCATCACCATAAATCCCCCTTGGGTGCTCGCCGCTGCGATCAGGCGCGGCTTTTGTCGCGGATGGCGCGAAACTCGTCGCCCGCCCGCCAATTTGGCCACGCCTCGCTGGTGCTCAGCATCCGGGCGACCGCGTAATAGAGGCGCAGATCGGCCATCATCCCGCCCCAATCCTCGATAATGTCCACCTGATCCGACGGGGCGTGATAATGTTTGTCGGTATAGGTGTCGGCCCATTTCTTGCCCGCCGCGACCCCGCCGTTGACCAGATCCTGCCCGCCCTCGAAATACAGCATCGGCACGCCCT
>DAIUBZ010000267.1:0-2778 GCA_036846445.1 Sphingopyxis sp.
AGCTATAGCATCGGTGGCTATGGGTTTCCGATCTCGGATGAGGGCAGCGGGGCGGCGCTGGGGCTGAGTGCGCTGCGCCACGCGCTCCGGGCGCTGGACGGGCGCACGGTGGTGACGCCGCTGTCGCAAGCGATCACCAAAAATTTCGACCATGCCATCCCCCGCATCATCGCGTGGATGGATGACGCCGCGCCGGGCGATTATGCCGCGCTGGCCCCGCTGGTGATGGACTATGCCGATGATGGCGACGAAATTGCGGTGTCGATTGTGAATGACGCCGCGCTGCACATTGAACGGTTTATCGACACCATCGTGGCCAAGGGCGCGGCGCGGGTGGTGCTGATGGGCGGGCTGGCCAGCCGGATGCGGCCATGGCTGCGCGGGCGGGTGGCGTCATTGCTGTCGGAACCGCTGGGTGACGCGCTGGACGGGGCGCTGATCCTGGCGGGCCTGCCTATTGCGTCCTTAACGCCTCGCCCGTGATGGCATAGCCGCCCGCCAGCCAATCGCACAGCTCACGCGCCGCCGGATGGTCAAACGCCTGATACCGCGCATTCAGCCGGGCCTTGGCCGCGTCATCCAGCCCGGCCAGCCCGGCGTCCTGCAATTGCAGCAAATCGCTGACCAGCGCCGCGCCAAGGTCTGGTCCCGCAATCACCGCCGCCGCATCCGCCAGCGCCGCGCCATAGCAATAGGCATCGCCATCGGCATAAAGCCGGGGCAAAGTCAGGGCGGGGATGCACCCAAGAACCGGCTGGGACGCCGGGTTGATCGCATGGTGGCTGACCAGCGGGGCAATCGCCGCACTGCGCCCGGTAAAGGCGCGCAGGTGCAGGTGGCGGGACATGCGTGGGCCGTCGTTGACCGGATAATTGTCCCACAGCGCCGGGCGGCGGCGGAGCTGTTCGCTGACCGCCGCCAGATGCCCCGGCTTGATCTCGCGCGCGCAGACCTCCTCCCCAGTCCAGTAAACCGCGACAGCGGGATCGAGCAGGCGGCCAAGATCAGCGAGATAATTGGCCGGGCGCGGCCCGAACACCCGGTCCAGCACCGGATCATCGCTGTAATAGCTGGGACAGGTGAAAAGCTGGTCCGCCCGGCTGTGATCGGCGGCAAAATGGACAATATCTGCCTGGCGCTCGGCCAGATCGGCAAAATCACCGCGCATATCGTCGAACAATATCACCAGATCGTCGATGCCCACCATGTCCAGCACCGCCAGCTTGGCCGCCAGTGCCGCGCGGGCGGCGGCATCGAAATTGCCATGCGCCTCAAACGGGGTCAGGCCAATCCCCAGCCGCACCCCCGCCGCGCGGCAGACCCCGGAAAAGCCCGCCAAATCGGCCAATTCATCGGTGGTGAAGGGCAAAGTCCAGTCGCGGCGGAGCTTGGCCTCAACCTTCGGTGCATAATGAAAAAAGCGATAGCCATGGGGGGCGAGGCGCTGAACCACAGCGGCACGGTCGGCCCATGACCATGGCCGGCCAAAATAGCCCTCGATAATGCCCAGCGGCGGCGGCAGTGCGGATGACGTCATGCCGCCATGCACTCACCAGTTTCGCCGCCAATCCATGTGGTTGTGGGGCAGAGCTGGTTGTCCAGATGGACCAGATCGGCGCGCAGCCCCCGGGCAATTGCGCCCATCCGGCTGCCCAGCCCCAGCCAGCGGGTGGGCGTGCGGCTGGCCATCTGGCTGGCGGTCGCCAGATCGACATCCATCAGCGCCATCGCGCCGCGCACCGCCCCGGCCATGTCCAGCGCCGACCCGGCCAAGGTGCCGTCAGCCGCCGTCACCCGGCCCCCGCGAACCGTGATGCGCTGGCCATTCAGGGTAAAGTCGCGGGCATCGGTGCCGACGGGCGGCATGGCGTCAGTCACCAGCATCAACCCCGCCGCCCCCCGGCAGCGCAGCGCAATCCTGAGGGCCGCGCCGCTGACATGATGGCCGTCGGCGATGATGCCTGCGATCAGGTCGCTGTCCAGCGCGGTGCCGACCACGCCTGGCTGTCGCACCGTCAATTGCGACATGGCGTTGAACAAATGGGTGACGCCGGTCATTCCTTCGGCAATCGCGGCGCGCATCGCCGGCTCGTCGGCCAGGCTGTGGCCCACCGCCACCTTGACCCCCGCGCGCACCAGCGCGGCAATCGCGCCGCGCGGGGCCAGCTCCGGCGCCAGCGTCACCACGGTCTTGCCGCCACGCAAGCTGGACAACAGGGCAACGGCGGCATCGTCGAGGGTGCGGATTTTGCTGGCGTCATGGATGCCGGTCTTGCCGGGGTTCAGAAATGGCCCCTCGATATGGATGCCCACCACGCCGGGCACATTGGCGGCAATGGCGGCATCGACGGCGGCAATGCCCGCCGCGACGACCGCCAGATCGTCGCTGATCAGCGTGGGCAGCAGCGAGGTGGTGCCGAATCGCCGGTGAGCGGCGGCAATGGCGGCGATTCCGGCCACGCTGGGGTCGGCATTGAACAGCACGCCGCCGCCGCCATTGACCTGGGTATCGACAAAGCCGGGCAGCAACACCCCGCCGTCCAGCCAATCCACCGCCGCGCCGGGCGGCAGGGCGCTGACCGGCACCAGATCGGTGATCACCCCGCGCCGGTGGAGCAGGGCAAAATCATCCAGCCAGCCCGACGCGGACAATATCCGCGCTCCGGCAATCGCTCGCATCGTCATCACCGGGTTTCCGTCACTTTTTTCAGCATCGGTGGCCGGTCTGGGTCATGGCCGCGGGCCAGCGCCAATTGGTTGACCATCGGATAAAAGCTT
>DAIUBZ010000268.1:0-2764 GCA_036846445.1 Sphingopyxis sp.
AAGCTGGCCCGCGCGGTCGCCGCCACGCCCAAATGGGCCATCAGCGGCTGGGCGCAATGATGACCCGCCCGCACCGCGACCCCGCATTCGTCCAAAATTGTGCCAATATCATGGGGGTGGACGCCCGCCATGGTAAAGCTGACAATCCCGGCGCTGGCGGCGGGGCCGTGGACGGTGATGCCGCCGACATCGGCCAGCGCGGCGCGGGCGGCGGCGACCAGCACCGCCTCATGCGCGTGGATCGCGGCAACCCCGATGGCGGCGACATAATCGGCGGCGGCGGCCAGGGCGATGGCCTCGGCAATCATCGGCGTCCCGGCCTCGAACCGCTGGGTGCCGGTGGCATAAGTGGTGCGGGCAAAGCTGACCCGGTCGATCATCGCGCCGCCGCCTTGCCACGGCGGCATATCCGCCAAAATCTCGCCCCGCACCCACAGCAGGCCGACCCCGGTGGGACCGTATAATTTGTGGCCGGACATGACGTAAAAATCACAGTCCAATTCCGCCATGGTCAGCGGCAGGTGCGGCGCCGACTGACAGCCATCCAGCAGCAATTTCGCCCCCACGCCGTGGGCAATGGCGGCGGCGCGCCGCGCATCCAGCACCCCGCCCAGCACATTGGACACATGGGCCAGCGCCACCAATTTGTGCGCCGGGGTCAGATTTTCGCCCAGCCAATCCAGATCAATCTGGCCATCCGCAGTCAGCGGGCACACGTCGATGTGCGCGCCCACCCGCTCCGCCAGCAATTGCCACGGCACAATATTGCTGTGATGTTCAAGCTGGCTGAGCATGATCCGGTCGCCCGCGCCAATGTGGGCGCCGCCCCAGCTTTGTGCGACCAGATTGATACCCTCGGTTGCGCCGCGCACGAACACCAGTTCATCCGCCGCCGCGCCCAGAAATGCCGCCAGCCGGGTCCGCGCCGCCTCAAACGCCGCCGTCATCCGGGCCGAACGGGCATAGACCCCCCGGTGCACCGTCGCATAATCGCGGCCCATCGCCGCCACCAGCGCGTCGATCACCGCCTGTGGCTTTTGCGCGGTGGCAGCGGTGTCGAGATAGTGCCAGCCGCCCGCAAGTCCCGGAAAATCGTCCCGGCGGTCCGCGAGCAGCGCGGGCTTGGCAAGGGTGGGCGCAGTGGTTAGCATGGAAGGATCCGATGGACGGGGGTGGGATGATGGCAGCGATGTTGGCGGCAATGGCGTTGGCGATGGCGGACCCGGCCCCGGTGCCGGAAATTGGCGGCGCGGCCCTCGCCGATGCCTATGCCGCCGCCGTGATTGGGCGCTTCAGCAGCGCGGCCCAGCACGCCGCCGACCCGCGCTATGACGTGGTGGAGGCCCGCATCAGCCGCATTTGGCCGGAGCGGACCGACGGCATCTGGCTGTATCAGGAGCAGGCGATTGTGAACCAGCCGGGGATGACCGGCGATCAGGCGCGCCAGCGGCCCTATTTTCAGTTTGTGGCCCGCATTGCGCCGCTGGAAAATGGCGTGTTGCGCCGCGACAATTACCGGGTGGCCGATGGCGCGAAATGGCGCGGCATGACCAGCGGCGACGCCCGGCTGGCCAGCCTGACCCCCGCCGACCTGGCCCCGCCGTCGTGCCACAACCGCATTGAACTGGTGTCGCGCGGCCATTTCGTCAGCCAGACCGAAAGCTGCGCCAACGCCTATCGCGGCGCGGCGATGATGGTCAGCCGGTCGCTGACCACCCCGACCCGATTTGTGAATTGGGACCGGGGGCTGGCCGCCGACGGCGCCCACGTGTGGGGCCCGCGCGCGGGCGGCTATATTTTTGAACGGGTGGAATAGGCAGGTCACAGCACCGCCTCCAGCCGGGTCAATGCCGCCCGGATCAGCGCCTCTGCCTCCCCGCTGCCGTCAAATGCCTCGGCCACAAATGCCTGAAGCAGCAACCGCTTGGCCGCCGCCGGGGGCAGGCCGCGCGCGGCGGCATAAAATAGCGCCGCGGCATCCAATTCGCCAATCGCGCAGCCATGGGCGCATTTCACGTCATCGGCATAGATTTCCAGTTCCGGCACCGCATTGGCGGTCGCACTGCGGTTCAGCAGCATCGCCCGCACCGCCTGTTCGCTGTCGGTGTGCTGCGCGCCGCGCGCCACGGCCACCTTGCCCAGATAGGATACGGTGGCGGTGCCGCCCGCGACCGAGCGGATGATCTGGCGGCTGGTGGCGCCGGGTTCGACGTGGCGGACGGTGGTGATGATTTCATGGGTGGCGCTGCCGCCGCCAATCTGGACTGCCCCCAAAGTGAAATCACTGCCTGCGTGCAAGGTGACGTCCAGTTCAACGCGGCCATAGGTGCCGCCAGCATTCAGCACATCCATGCGTGCCGCCGCGCCCGCACCGATGCTGAGCGCAATCTGGACAATGCCGCCATCAACCGGCCCAATGGCCCGGGCAAATGCACCGCCAGCGGGCACAATGATCGCTTCGGGCGCGGGCAGGGGCCACGCCGCCGCCACCGCATTCAAATCGGCATAGCGCCAGGCCTCGTCGCGCCACGTGGGGACGGGCGCAGATACTGGGGCAAGCGCGGTGCTGGTCACGCCATCACCTCGGCATAGCCATCGCGCTCCAGCTCCAGCGCCAATTCCGGGCCACCGGTTTTGACGATGCGGCCATCGGCCAGCACATGGACAAAATCGGGGCGGACATAATCGAGCAAACGCTGATAATGGGTGATCAGCAGAACCGCCTTGTCCGGGCCACCCGGCTTTTGGCGCATGATCCGGTTGA
>DAIUBZ010000269.1:0-2744 GCA_036846445.1 Sphingopyxis sp.
CCAGCTGGGACCAGCTCACCCCCGCCGACCAGCAATTGGTGCGGGCGGCGGCGCGCGAGTCCGTGGGCGTCATGCGACAAAAATGGGACGCGCGGGTGGAGGAGGCCAAGGCGGCGGTGGCGGGTTCGGACGTGGCGGTCAACCCGGTGGACAAGGCGGCCTTTGCCGCGTTGATGCCGCCGGTGTGGCGCCAATTTCTGGCCACCCCGGCGCAGCAGCGGCTGGCGGATGAAATCCGCGCGCTGGGCGATACCACCATGGACGCGCGCAACATCGGCGGCGCGGGATGAGCGGCGGCCTAAACCGGGCGGCCAGCCGGGTGGCCAGCGCGCTGATCCAATTGGGCGCCGCCGGGCTGGTGGCGATGACCGTCATCGTCGGCTGGCAAGTGTTTGGCCGCTATGCGCTGGCGTCCAGCCCGTCGTGGACCGAGGGCGCGGCGCTGGTGCTGATGATCTGGTATGTCATGCTGGCGGCGGCGGCGGGGGTGTATGAGGGGTTTCACATCCGCATCACTTTGCTCGAGGATCTGCTGGGCGCGCGGGCGGCGGCGGCGCGGGCGGTGGCCCATGCGATTGTGGCGGCGCTGGGCGTGGTGCTGCTGATTTATGGCGCAGAGTTGTGCTGGCTGGTGCGCGGCACCACCGTGCCCGCGCTGGGGATCAGCCGGGCGCTCGTTTATCTGCCCATGCCGCTCGCCGGGCTGGGGATGCTGGTATTTGCCGTGCTGCGGCTGGGCGGCGGCCATCCGGTTCAGGAGCCGAATTGATGGAAGTGGCGGTGTTGATGGCGGCGCTGCTGCTGCTGCTGGCGGTGGGCGTGCCGGTCGGCTTTGCCCTGCTGGGATCGGCGCTTGCCTGTTTTGCGGTGATGGGCATTCCGCCGATTGTGGCGGTGCAGCGGGTGGCGGCGGGGATCAGCGTGTTCACCCTGATGGCCATTCCCTTTTTCATCTTTGCCGGGGATTTGATGTACCGGGCGGGCATTGCCGACCGGCTGGTCCGGGTGGCCGATGCGATGGTGGGCCGGGTGCGGGGCGGGCTGGGCATTGTGAATGTCGGCGCGTCGATGATGTTCGGCGCAGTGTCCGGATCGGCCATCGCCAGCGCCTCGGCGATCGGATCGACGATGGTGCCGCTGATGAAGGACAAGGATTATCCCACCGACTATGCGGTGAACGTCACCGTCACCGCCGCCATCGTTGGCCTGCTCATCCCGCCGTCGCACAATATGATTATCTATTCGGCGGCGTCCGGCATCGGCGTGTCGGTGGGCGATTTGTTCCTGGCCGGGGTGTTTCCGGGCATCATCACCGGGTTGATGCTGATGCTGACGGCGTGGCTGGTGGCCCGGCGGCGCGGCCTGCCCCGGGGCGCATTTCCCGGCTGGCGCGCCTTTGCCCGCGCCGCCATCGCCTCCCTGCCCGGCCTGATGACGGCGGTCATCATCATGGGCGGGATATTGTCGGGCATTTTCACCCCGACCGAAAGCTCGGCCATCGCGGTGATTTACACGATTTTGGTCGGCGCGCTGGTCTATCGCACCCTGGGCTGGCGCGAATTTTGGGCGGCGGCCCAGCAATCGGTCCGCACCGCCGCGATGGTGTTGTTCATCATCGCCGCCGCATCGGCCTTTGGCTTTGCGCTGGCGCTGCTCGAGGTTCCGGCGGCGCTGGGCGGGCTGATCGGCTTTGTCACCGCCAATCCGCTGTTGACCCTCTTGATTATCAATCTGATGCTGCTGGTGCTGGGCACCTTCATGGACATGGCGCCGCTGATCGTCATCACCTCGCCGATTTTCCTGCCGGTGGCGATGGGGGTGGGGGTGGATCCGGTGCATTTCGGCATCATCATGATGCTGAATCTGGGCATTGGCCTTGTCACCCCGCCGGTGGGGTCGGTGCTGTTTGTCGGCTCGGCAGTGGGCAAAATCCCCGTGACCACCCTGACCCGGACGATCTGGCCATTTTACCTGACCCTGCTCGCCGCGCTGATGCTGATCAGCTATGTGCCGGCGCTGTCGCTGTGGCTACCCGGAGTGCTGGCCGAGTAAATCGGCCACCTCGGCGCGCCACGCCGCCTCGTCGGCGGTGGCCAGCGCGTCCAGATCGCCGGGCTGGGCGGCGGGGTCATCGACCCACAGCCTGAGGTCCGGCCCGCCATTGATGACGTCAATCGCCAGGCGGCCAAAGGCATATTCATAGGGAAAATCGCGCCACAGCGGATAATCGGGATACAGGCCCCGCACCGCCTTGAACCCCAGCGCCTGCACCCGCCATGGCCGAAACCGGTGGTGGTCATACCACGCGCCCTCGGCATGGATGAACAGCCCGTGGCACAATTGGTCGGCATGTTTGTGAAAGGTCGGCTGGAACCAGATTTCGCGCAATTTGCAGCCCACCAGCCAGTCCGGGGCCAGCCGGTGCATTTCGCTGAGCACCGCCGCCGCGTCAATGTCGGGCGCGCCAAACAACTCCAGCGGGCGGGTGGTGCCGCGCCCTTCGCTCAGCGTCGCCCCTTCCAACAGCACCGTGCCCGCATAACAGCGCGCCATATTCACGCTGGCGGCATTGGGGCTGGGGTTCACCCAGATGCGTTCTGGCGGCCAGCCCCACCCGCTCACCGGCCCGTCGGCTTGCCACCCGGCCATGCCGATCACCGCATAATCGACGTCCAGGCCAAAGTGGCGAATGAACCAGTGGCCCATTTCGCCCAGCGTCAGCCCGTGGCGCATCGGCATCGGCG
>DAIUBZ010000270.1:0-2740 GCA_036846445.1 Sphingopyxis sp.
GCTTTGGCCGAGCGCGCCGACCGCGATGCCGCCCGGCACAGTGCCGATCTGGCTGCGCTGGGCGATGGCGAGATGCTGGCTCGGACGCTGGCCGCTGCGGCCGCCGCCGCCGCCGCCGCCGAGGCCAAGGCCGCCGCCGCCGAGGCCGCCGCCAGCGCCAGCGAAACCGCCCGCACCCTCGCCGCCGCCGCCGCCAGCGCCGCCGCCGCCGCCCGGGCCGAGGCAGAGGCCGCCGCCGCCGCACTGGCCAGCGAAACCGCCGCACTGGCCCGCGCGCTGGACCGCAGCGATGGCGCCGCTGCGCCGGTGCTGAACCAGATTGTTGCAGCGCCCGGCTATGAGGCGGCGTTGGCGGCGGCGCTGGGCGATGATCTGAATGCGGGCATGGACCCCGCTGCGCCGCGCCGCTGGCCTGGCGCGGGCGCGGGCGCGGGCGTCGGCGCCGCTCTGCCTCCCGGCACCCGGGCGCTCGCCGAATTTGTCACCGCCCCGGCAGCGCTGGCGGCGCGGCTGGCGCAAATTGCGGTGGCCGATGCGGACACTGGCCAGCCGCTCAGCCCCGGCCAGCGGCTGGTCACGCGGGACGGCACCATGCGGCGCTGGGACGGGTATCAGACCAGCGGCGACGGCGGCACGGCGGCAGAGCGGCTGCGCCGGACCAACCGGCTGGCGGCACTGACCGCCGAAAACCAGACAGCGGGGGCAGTTGCAGCACAGCAGGCCGCCGCCGCTGACACCGCCCGGGCGCAGCTTGCCGCCGCCGATGCCGCCGCCAGCGCCGCCCGCACTGCCCGGGCTGAGGCCGATACCGCCCTGCGCGCGGCCCTGCGCACTGCCGATCAGGCGCGCGGCGCGCTGGACCAATATCAGGCGCGGCGCACCGCCCTGACCGCCCGGTCAGCCGACATTGCCGCCGCCGCGGTGCAGGCGCGGGACGATCTGGCCGCCCGCACCGCCGATCTGGCCGCTTTGCCCGGCGATGGGCTGGCCCGTGCGCGGCTGGAGGCAGCGCAGGCCGTCGCCAGCGATTGCCGCGCCGCCGCCGCCGCCGCGCGGGCCGCCATCACCGCCCATGATGCCGAGGCGGCGGCCCTGACCCAGCGGCGGGCGATTGCTGTCAACGACCAGAAAAGCTGGCGGGCGCGGGCCGGGGATGCCGCCCGGCGGCTGGACGCGATGGACGGGCGCGAGGCGGAATTGGCGGCGCAGCAGGCAGCATTGGCCCCGCAGCCAGCCGCGCACCGGGGCCGGGCGACCGCGTTGCTGGGAGAGGCCGGAGCCGCGACCGCCGCCGCCGCCGCCGCTGCCGAGGCCGAGGCGGCCTGCGCCGCCGAGATGGCGGCGATCGAGGCCCGGCTGGCCGACGCGCGCGAGGCAGAGGCGCTGGCCCGCGAAACCCGCGCCGGGGCGGCGGCGCGGGCCGAAAATGCCGAAAGCCGGCGCGTGGAAATGGGGCGGCTGGCGGGGGAACGATTCGGTTGCCCGCCGCCGCTGTTGCCAAAACAAGTGGATTTTGCCGCCGAAACCGTGAGCGATGCCGCCGCTGAAGGCGCGCAGCATGACCAATTGACTGCCGATCGCGAACGGCTTGGCCCGGTCAATCTGGTTGCCGCTGACGAGTTGGCCACGCTGGATGCCGAGCGCGCCGCCAGCGCCGCCGAAATTGCCGAATTGGCCGAAGCGGTGGCCCGGCTGCGCGGGTCGATTGGCGCGCTGAACCGCGAAGGGCGCACCCGCCTGCTCGCCGCATTCACCGAGGTCGACGGCCATTTTCAGCGGCTGTTTGCGACCCTGTTCGGCGGCGGCAAGGCGCATCTGGAACTGGTTGATGCCGACGACCCGTTGGAGGCCGGGCTGGAAATCATGGCCCAGCCGCCGGGCAAGCGGCTGGCCACGCTGACCTTGCTGTCGGGCGGCGAACAGGCGCTGACCGCCATTGCCCTGATTTTCGCGCTGTTCCTGACCAACCCGGCCCCGATTTGCGTGCTGGACGAGGTGGACGCGCCGCTGGATGATGCCAATGTCGAGCGGTTCTGCGGCCTGCTCGACCGCATGGCGCGCGACACCGCCACCCGCTATCTGATCGTCACCCACAATCCGGTAACGATGGCGCGCATGCACCGCCTGTTCGGTGTGACGATGGTCGAGCCGGGGGTGGCGCGGCTGGTGTCGGTGGATTTGGGCGGGGCGGAGGCATTGCTCAGCCAATAATCCGCTCAGGGCGCATTCCCGACGACCAGCAGCGCCGCGAACAGCAGCAGTCCGGCAAAGCGGTTGCTGCGAAATTTGGCCAGCGCATCATGGCCATCGGCCGGGTTCAGCGTCACAATCTGGCCCAGCAAATGCACCGCCACCGGCACCAGCGTGACCAGTGCCACCGCATCGGGCCGCACCGCCCACACCGCTGCGCCCCAGCCCGCCAGCGCCGCGCCATAGCATAGCGCCAGCCCGGCGCGGACATGGCGGCCCAGCGCCCGCGCGCTGGACTTGATGCCCACCAGCGCGTCATCCTCAATATCCTGAAGCGCGTAGATGGTGTCATAGCCGATGACCCACGCCGCGCAGCCGGCATAAAGCCACACCACCGCCAGCCCCGGCGCGCCGCCCGCTGCGGTCCAGCCGACCAGCGCCCCCCAACTGAACACCAGCCCCAGCCACGCCTGTGGCCACCAGATCAGCCGTTTCATGAAAGGATAAGCCGCCACCAGCAACAGGCTGGCCAGTGCGACCGCCTGGGCCA
>DAIUBZ010000271.1:0-2729 GCA_036846445.1 Sphingopyxis sp.
TGCGGACATTTCACCCCGATATCTTCGCCATTTTGACGCCTCGAACGCGCATTTAATGGGTCCTGACCCTAGGGTAAAAATTGCCGCGCGACGGCAGTTGCAATCAGATCGCGCGCACGGATTGCTGCTGGCCCGGCGCCCACCCACCGCCCGGGTGACTTGCCGGCGGCTTCGCGCGATTAACCCTTGATTAATCGGCGCCGAAACGACAGTTTACCGGGCAGGTCGCGCCGGGACCGAGAATCACAAGATTCCGCCCTCTCTCCGTCAGCAAAACCTGGGGCGATTGACAATGCAAGCAGAGTCTGATGTCCACTATGTGGACCGCCGGTGGCGGCCGTGCGTCCTGTGGTTTCCCATTATCGGCATGATGGTCACCCGCCAGAACGTGCGCTGGACGCTGATTTTGCCGGGCCGCTATCAATTCCGGCGGTCACAGCAATATCGCCGCAAAATCTACCGCCGTCGCCGATTTGATTGAATCAGGTCGAACGCTCTAACTCTCGGCGTTCCCGCGATTTTTAGCGTCGTCAGATGATGCCATCTGACTGGAAGTCACGCGAGGTCACACACCCATAAGCAGGATTCCCATCGCGCGTGATTTCTGCTTCGGTGCGGTTGCGGACGGGCGCGCCTGTAGCAGCGATGCGCTGCACAACACGCCCGCCGCGCGCGGCGCATGGGCCTTGCGTCAAACCCCCCGCCGAACCGCAAAAATATTCCGCCGTTCAGCCCGGCAGTGGCGCAAGCGGTAGCACAATTGTCATTTTTTTGACCTGAATTTGTCATCCTATGGTCCCCTGACTGTCATATCCCACCCCTAGTGCCGCCGTGAGTTCGCCAGAGACTCGGCCAGCCATCAGGGGAAATTTCATGTCAACCGCCGCTGCTCACGCCCGCCCGTTCCGCCGCGCCTTGTTGCTCGGCACCGTCATCGCCGCTCCATTCTGGGCCGGCACGGCTGCTGCCCAAAGCCCGGTGATGGCCGCCGCCCAAGGCGCCACTGCGATCACCGGTCAGGTGACCGACGAAAATGGCCGGGGCCTGCCCGGCGCGCTGGTGGCAATCGACGCGCTGGGCATCGAGGTGCGGACCAACGCCCAGGGCGATTATGCGATCTCGGCACCGCCGGGCCAATATAGCCTGCGGATCAGCTTTCTGGGCCGCCCCACCGCCACCCAGTCGGTCACCGTCGGCGCCAGCGGGCGGACGGTTGCCAATGTCGTGGTCGCCGAAAGCGCCACCGATATTGTCGTCACTGGCTCAATCGGCTCCTCGACCGCCCGCGCGCTCAACCAACAGCGCGCCGCCGACAACAGCACGGTTGTCCTGTCCGAAGATGATGTCGGCCAATTTCCCGATGCCAATATCGCGGAGGCCTTGCAGCGAGTGCCCGGCATTTCCATCGAACGCGACCAGGGCGAAGGCCGCTATATCAATGTCCGCGGCGCGCCGATTGAATTTTCCACCGTTGCGGTGGACGGGGTGGCGATTGCCGGGGTGGACCCCGGCACCCGCGCGCTGGACCTCGACACCATCCCGTCCGACGTCATCGCCAATCTGGAGGTGACCAAGACGCTGTTGCCCAACCAGAATGCCGATGCGATCAGCGGAACGGTGAACATCAAGACCCGCAGCGCCTTTGACCGCAAGGGCACGCGGTTTGACGCGACGCTGGGTGGCAGCACCAACCAGTTTGGCGGCAATGATGTCCGCGCGTCCGGCGTGCTGACCACCCGCTTTGGCCCCGAACGCAATTTCGGCATCATGCTGAACGGCACCTATAGCCGCACCGACCGCAAGCCAGACAATGTCGAAAATGTCTGGGTGCGGCTGGACCGGCCCGAGGGCGGCGAGGTGTTCGGCATCGAGGAAACGCTGTTCAAGGATTATGACACCACTCGCACCCGGTGGGGCGTGAATGGCGCGCTGGAGGCACGGCCAACGCCCGGCAGCCGCATCTATCTGCGCGGGGCCTATAACCGGTTCAAGGATGCGGAATTCCGCAACAGGCTGGACATCATCTGGGCCGACGGGAAGTTGCAGCCGGGCGCGACCAACACGTCGGCCACCTTTACCAGCACCCGGATACAGAAACAGTTCCGCACCCGCACCCAGGTGAACGAGGTGCTGGCGGTCACGGCGGGCGGCGAGCATCCGATTGGCACGGCGCTGATTGACTATAATGTCAATTTCAACCGGTCGGACCAGTTCTACCCGGCGCGCAACGAGCTGCTCTATCGCTCGTCGCTGCGCCCAACGCTCAGCTATAACACCGCCAATCCCGACAATCCGACCTATTCGCTGTTCACCAGCAATGAACATCTGCAACTGGCCGCATATGGCTTTCGGGAAAACACCTTCCGCAACAATATCACTGAAAATGACACCTGGTCCGGCCAGTTCAACATCAAATTGCCGATGGCGGCGGGCGGCGCGCAATTGTTGTGGCAGGCCGGGGTGGGTTTCAGCGACAGGAGCATCACCGCCGATGAGGAGCGGCAGCGCAACCGGGCAAGCACCGCCAATCCCGGCCCGATCGCCAATTTCCTGGGCAGCGAGCCATCGGCCAATTTTGATTATGATCTGGGCTTCAAATTCGATCCCGATGCCACCGTCGCTGCGTTGCTCGCGGCAAAGGCGGCATCGCCGCGGCGCTTCCCCGAATCCGATATCGCCGATTATGCGGCGGATGAGCGGATTTTGGCGGGCTATGTGATGGTCCGCGC
>DAIUBZ010000272.1:0-2723 GCA_036846445.1 Sphingopyxis sp.
CTGTTCGGGCCGCGGGCGTTGGTGGAATTTGCCAAGACGCTGGTGAAATTTGCCGCGGTCGGCGGGGTCGGCCTGTGGCTGTGCTGGCCGCTGCTTGCCGGGCTGGACCATCTGGTGGCCGCCAGCCCGCTGGCGGTGGCGGCGCTGACATGGGGGCTGGCGGTGCGGCTGTTGCTGGCGTTGACCGCGCTGATCGCCTGCCTCGCGCTCGCCGATTATCTGTGGCAACAGCACAGCCACGGCAAGCAATTGCGGATGTCGCATCAGGATGTGCGCGATGAGCATAAGTCGGACGAGGGTGATCCGCTGCTGAAAGCGCGGGTGCGGGCAATTCAGCGCAGCCGCGCCCGGCAGCGGATGATGGCTGATGTGCCGATGGCCAGCGTGGTCATCACCAACCCCACCCACTTCGCCATTGCCCTGCGCTATGATCATGGCGCGATGGCCGCGCCGGTGATTGTGGCGATGGGCGTGGATTTGGTCGCCCTGAAAATCCGTGAAGTCGCGGGTGCCGCCGGGGTACCAATGGTGGAATCGCCCCCGCTGGCCCGGGCGCTATACGCCACCGGCGCGGTGGGCCAGCCGATTGCGGTGGACCATTATGCCGCCGTCGCCGCCATCATCAGCGCGGTGATGGCGATTGACGCCGGGGCGGCCCGGCCCGCGCCGGGGCAATGACGAAAAACCGGCGCGGTTGCGCCGCGCAACTCCGCCCTGCCGCTATAATGCTGGTTGAAGTGATGGTCAGCCAGTCAGGACAGATGCAATGATCGCAAAGTGGCGGAGGTTGGCGATGGCAATCGCGCTGGCGCTGACGGCCCAGCCAGCGGCGGCCAGCTCCACCCGGATCAAGGATATTGCTGATTTTGACACGGTGCGGTCGAATCAGCTGATTGGCTATGGGCTGGTGGTCGGGCTGGCGGGCACCGGCGACCGGATGCGCAACGCGCCGTTTACCGAGGCGATGCTGCAATCCATGCTGTCGCGCATGGGGGTCCGGCTGGATGCGGGGCAGGCGCGGGTGCAAAATATTGCCGCCGTCATGGTGACCGCCGATCTGCCGCCCTTTGCCCGGATGGGCAGCCGGATTGACGTGCAAATCTCGGCGATGGGCGATGCCACCAGCCTCCAGGGCGGCACCCTGCTCGCCACCGAGCTGAAAGGCATGGACAGCCAGGTTTATGCCGTGGCGCAGGGGTCCGCCGCAATCACCGGGCTGAAAGCCCAAGGGGCCGGGGCCAGCATCAGCCGGGGGGTGCCGACCACCGCGCGCATCGCCGCCGGGGCCAATGTGGAGCGCGAGGTGCCGCTGCGCTTTGCCGCCGCCGACCGGCTGCGGCTGGCGCTGCGCAATCCCGATTTTACCACCGCCCGCCGGGTGGCCGATGCAATCAACGCCAGCGGGCTGGCCCGGGCCAGCGCGATTGACCCCGGCACGGTGGAGGTGACGCCCAGCGCCGCCCAGCCGCTGGTCACCACCGCCGCCGCCATCGAAACCCTGGCCATCCGCACCGACGCGGTGGCGCGGGTGGCGATCAGCGAGGCGACCGGCACGGTGGTCATCACCGGCGATGTTCGGGTCAGCCCGGTGGCGATTGCGCAGGGCGGGCTGACGATCAGCATCGGCGAAAATCCGGTGGCGTCCCAGCCCGCCCCGCTGAGCGGCGGCGAGACGGTGGTGCTGCCGCGCACCACGCTGACGCTCGACGAAGGCCCGGTCGGCTCGCTGGCGGTGGTCGAGGGGGCGTCGCTCAACCAGTTGGTTGGCGCGCTGAACCGGTTGGGGGTCACACCGCGCGATCTGATTGCGATTGTCCAGATGTTGCGCACCGCCGGGGCGTTGCAGGCCGAGGTGGTGGTGCAATGACCGGGGCCATCAGCCCGGCAGCGGCGAAGTCCGCCGCCTTTCTCAGCCCGGCGGCGTCCAAGTCCGCCGCCGCTGCCCGGCAGTTTGAAGCGGTGTTCGCGGGCCAGATGATCGCCGCCGCCTTTGCCACGCTGGACAGCACCGCGGCGGGCGAGGGCGGGATGGGCGGCGGCAGTGCCGAGGCGATGTGGCGGGGGGTGCTGGCTGAACATATTGGCGCGGCCATGGCCGCGCGCGGGGTGTTGGGGGTGGCAGCGCTGGTTGCGGCGCAGGCTGCTGCGCCCAGCCCCGAACCGGCCGCCCGGCCATGACGGGCTGGGCCACGCGCGCCGCCGCCGCCACGGCGGCCATGACGGCGTTGCTGGAGGAGGAATCGCAGGCATTGGCGGCACCGGGCGGGGCCGCCGCAGATGGGCTGGGCACGATTGTTGCGGCCAAATTGCGGCTGGTGGATGAATTGGATGATCTGGCGCTCGCGCTCGCGTCCGGCACCAGTGCCGGAGATACGGGGGGCGAACCTGGGGGCGACGCAGCGGACGATGCTGCTGACCGCGCCGGGCTGGTGGCGGCGCTGGCCGGGCTGCGCGATGCCGCGCTGGTCAACGCCGATGTCGTGCGCCGCCGCCTGTTCCTGACCCGCGACCTGCTGCTGGAAATTCAGCGGCTCAGCCGCCCCGCCGCGCTGGGCACCTATGGCCGGGATGGGCGGCGACGGGGGGGGTAACGCTATGGTTTCCCGCGATTTTGTGAGCCGCCAGCCGCTGCCATCTGACTGGAAATCGCTCTAGCGCGGAGGGGGCAGCGCGTCGGGGCTGTCCATCCCCTGATATTTCAGCTCCAGATAACGGCCCTTGGT
>DAIUBZ010000273.1:0-2719 GCA_036846445.1 Sphingopyxis sp.
CGGCGGCGCTTTCGGGCGATTCATCAACCGCCTGCTGCGCGATAGCAACATCGGCGGGCCGGTCCGATTCGGCCAGTTCGGTCAAGGCTGCGGCAAGGGGTGCGGCGGCGGTGGGGCTGGACTGAGCGGTTTTGGCTCCCAGTGCCTCAATTTTCCCCATCAGCTCATCATGGCGCGCTTTTTGGCGATTGTCCGCAGCAGCGAACAGCTGGTTCAGCCGCTGGTGCAGGTCGCCGAACAATTTGCGGACCAGCTTCTCGCCCGCCGGTTTTGGGCCAAATATCTGATAGCCGCTGGCCAACGCCGCCAATCCAGCCAATATGCCGGTGGTGGTGGCCAGCGGATCGTTGAACGACAGCGCCCACCAACAGGCGTCCAGCAGGCCGGGTGTGGGCGGCTGGGGCATTTTGTCGATTGCCGTAGTCACCGCTGCCGCGCCGCTGACGACGCTGACCGTCAACGCCGCTAGCGTCGCCTTAGCCCATCCGGCCCATGTTCTGAAAAATGATGCGCCGCCCATGCCCGAATAATCGCTTGCCGGCCGGCACAATGCAATGCGAAACTTGGGTTTACGGCGACCTCAATTTACCCGCTGCCGCCACCCACTCCGGTGCCCGCAGCGTCAGGCGACTTCCTTCTTCCGCCCCGCTTTCTTGCGTTCGTGGGGGCACAGCAGGGCTTTGCGGATGCGGATGTTTTTCGGGGTCACTTCGACCATTTCATCATCGTCGATATAGGCGATGGCCTGTTCCAGCGTCATGCGTTTTGGCGGCGTTAACCGGATCGCGTCGTCCTTGCCGGTGGAGCGGAAGTTGGTGAGCTGTTTCGACTTCATCGGATTGACCTCCAGGTCATCCGGCTTGGCATTTTCGCCGATAATCATGCCCTCATACAGCGCCTCGCCCGGCGACACGAACAGGATGCCGCGTTCTTCCAGCGGGCCAAGGGCATAGGCCACCGCCTCGCCCGCGCCGTTCGAAATCAGCACGCCATTCTGCCGCCCGGCGATCACGCCCTTGTACGGGCCATATTGTTCGAACAATCGGTTCATGATGCCGGTGCCGCGGGTGTCGGACAGAAATTCGCCGTGATAGCCGATCAGGCCGCGCGACGGCGCGCTGAAGGTGATGCGGGTCTTGCCGCCGCCGCTGGGGCGCATGTCGGTCAGGTCGGCCTTGCGGACCTGCATCTTCTCGACCACCGTGCCGCTATGTTCATCGTCCACGTCGATGACGACGGTTTCATATGGCTCGGTGCGCTTGCCCGCCTCGTCGGTGGCATAAAGGACGCGGGGGCGCGAAATGCCCAGTTCAAACCCCTCGCGCCGCATCGTCTCGATCAGCACGCCCAATTGCAATTCGCCGCGCCCGGCCACCTCGAAACTGTCCTTGTCGGCGCTTTCGGTCACGCGGATTGCGACATTGGTTTCGGCCTCGCGCAGCAGGCGGTCGCGGATCATCCGGCTGGTCACTTTCGTGCCCTCGCGCCCGGCCATCGGGCTGTCGTTCACGGCAAAGCGCATCGACAGGGTGGGCGGGTCAATCGGCTGCGCCGGGATCGGGATGCTGACCGACGGGTCGGCGATGGTGTTGGCCACGGTGGCCTGGGCCAGCCCGGCGATGGCGACAATATCGCCCGCCCGCGCCTCATCGACCGCCACCCGCTCCAGCCCGCGAAACGCCAGCAGCTTGGACGCGCGCCCGGTTTCGATGACCTTGCCATCCATATCGATGGCGTGGACCGGCTGGTTCACCTTGATCGTGCCCGATTGCACCCGCCCGGTCAGCACCCGGCCAATGAAATTGTCGCGGTCCAGCAAAGTGGCGAGGAAGGTGAAGGGGCCATCGGTCGGCAGGCCGGGTTCGGGCACATGGCGCACAATGGTTTCAAACAATGGCTCCAGCGTGCCCTCGCGCACATCGTCGCTCGCCCCGGCATAGCCCGCGCGGCCAGAGGCATAGAGGACCGGGAAATCCAGTTGCTCGTCATTGGCCTCCAGCGTCAGGAACAGCTCGAACACCTCGTCCAGCACCTCGGCGGCGCGGGCGTCGCTGCGGTCGATCTTGTTGACGACCACAATCGGTTTCAGCCCCAGCGCCAGCGCCTTGCCGGTGACGAATTTGGTTTGCGGCATCGGCCCTTCGGCGGCATCAACCAGCAGGATGACGCCGTCGACCATGCTCAAAATCCGCTCCACCTCGCCGCCGAAATCGGCGTGGCCGGGGGTGTCGACAATGTTGATGCGGGTGAGCGTATCGCCTTCGCCCCATTCGATGCTCGTGCATTTGGCCAGAATCGTGATGCCGCGCTCTTTTTCCAGATCATTGCTGTCCATCGCCCGCTCGTCGATCCGCTGGTTGTCGCGAAAGGTGCCGGATTGGCGGAACAATTGGTCCACCAGCGTGGTCTTGCCATGATCGACGTGGGCGATGATGGCGATATTGCGAAGCGACATGGAAAAACAGCCTTAGATGGGTGGGGAGAGCGGCCCGGGGCAATCATCACCCCCGCCAGACGCCGCGCGCCTAGCACGCAGCACGCTGCGGCGCAACATTGGGCTGTTGCCGCGCGCCAGTCTGGCGTATGGAACCGCGCGACGCGGGCCGGGCCGCCGTCACTGGTTGCGGGGAGCCGGTCGATCATGCTGACTGTTCAAGACAGCGCCTATTGGGACATCAGCGCCGACGGCTATATCGCCGCCGCCGAACCATTTACGGCG